>NZ_JALDXU010000165.1:0-2697 GCF_032154715.1 Citricoccus sp.
ACCCCGTGGGCCACGAGGCCACCGGCCACCTGGTCGACGGCCTCCAGCAGCTCGCCGAAGGTCATCCGGCCGGCGTCATCCTGCACGGCTGTCTCCTGGGGATGGCGTGCGGCGGACCGTTCGAAGGTCTCCAGCAGGGTGCTGGGAGCTGGTACGGACGGCCCCTGGCCCCACTCCGCCAGCCGGTCTCGCGTGGCCGGTCCCACGGCATCGAGTTCGGAGAGGTGGCGCTGCGCCGAGGTGGCGAAGGCCGTGAGCACCCGGTCGAGGGCGTCGAGGATCCGCTGGGCGGTGCCCGGCTCGAACAGGGCACGGTCGTATCCCAGCACCACCTGCAGCGGCCCGTCGTCACCCTCGGGGGTGCTGACATCGATCATCAGGTCCGTCTTGACTCCGGCGCTCGTCATCTGGGCGGGCACGGTGACGTTGACCCCGTCCAGGTCCAGCACCGCCGGCGGGGTGTTCTGCAGGGTCAGCATCACCTGGAACACCGGATGGCGTCCGGCCACCCGGGCCGGGTTCACCGCATCGACCACGGCATCGAAGGGCAGGTCCTGGTGTCCATAGGCCCGGGTATTGGCCTCCCGGACCCGCTCCAGCACCTGGACCAGGGTCGGATTGTTGGCCACGTCCGTGCGGAGCACGAGGGTGTTGACGAAGAAACCGACCAGGGGCTCCAGCGCCGGGTCGCCACGGCCCGCGACGGGTGTTCCCACGACGATGTCGTCCCCGGAGCCGTGCTGCCGCAGGGTCACGGCGACGGCGGACTGCAGCACCATGAAGAGGCTGCTGCGGTGCTGGGCGGCCAGGTGCCGCAGGGCGGCGTGGCGATCGGGATCCACGGGAAGGTGGACCTCGCCCATGCCGGACGGTGCCCCCTCCTCGCCGCGTGCCCGGTCCCGGGGCAGGTCGATCTCGGCGGGGGCGCCCTGCAGGGCCTGCTGCCAGTACTGGTGCATCTGCCGAGGCAAGGCCTCGCCGTCCCCGAGGAGCTCGCGCTGCCACAGGGTGAAATCGGCGTAGGACACCGCCAGGTCCGGCAGCTCGGCGGCCCGGCCGTTCCGGCGCGCCGCATAGTAGGCGGCGAGATCCTGGGCGAAGGGAGCCAGGGACCACCCGTCCGTGGCGATGTGGTGCATGACCACCACCAGGGTGTGCACCTGCTCCTCCGTCTGCAGCAGGACGGCCCGCAGGGGCGTCTGGGTGGTGATGTCGAAGGGGCGCTCCGCCTCCGCCTGGATCGCGGCGGTGAGACTGGCAGCGGGGATGCGCACGGCGGTGAAGGGTGGTGCGCCCGCCTCGGCGCCGAGCACCTGCTGCACCGGTTCGCCGTCCAGCAGGGGGAAGACGGTGCGCAGGGGTTCATGCCGCCCGACCACATCCCGCAGGGCGCCGCGCAGGGCAGGGGCGTCCAGGTCTCCGGTCAGCTGCAGGACCAGCGGCACGTTGTAGGCCGCCGAGTCCGGGTCCATCCGGTTCAGGAACCAGAGCCGCCGCTGCGTCAGGGAGACGGGCAGCCGTTCGGGGCGCGCCATCGGCTGGAGTGTCAGTGGACTGTCGGTGTCGCGACGTTCTCCGAGTCGCCGGTCCAGGGCCCCCACCGTGGGGCACTCGAAGATGTCCCGCACCGCCACCGGCATCCCCAGCTCCGCCGTCAGGTTCGCGGCGAGGCGGGTGGCCAGCAGTGAATGTCCGCCCACGGCAAAGAAATCGTCGTCCAGGCCCAGCCCGGAGCCGGTGCCATCATGGCCGAGCACCCCGGCGAAGGCCGCGGCGATCCGGCACTGGCGTGCCGTGCTCGGTCGCTGGGCCTCATCCAGGATGCCGGCGGAGGAGGACGCGTCCAGGGGATCGGGCAGGCGGAGCCGGTCGAGCTTCCCATTCGTCGTGAGGGGCAGATGATCCAGCACCATCACGGTGCCGGGAACCATGTAATCCGGCAGTGCCTGCCGCAGTCGTTCCCGGACGGTGACTCCGTCGGGGCGGCCCGGTGCGTCCGGCTCGGTCAGCGTGACGTAGCCGGCCAGCCGGGCCGCCTCGTCCCGGCCGTGCACCACGCCGGCGGACTGGGCCACCCCGTCCTGACGCTGCAAGGCGCCCTCGACCTCGCCGATCTCCACGCGGTAGCCGCGGATCTTGACCTGGTCGTCCAGTCGCCCGAGGAACCGCACCGAGCCGTCATGCCGGAGCCGCACGACGTCACCGGTGCGGTACATCCGTGAGCCGTCGGCGGCGAAGGGGTCCGCCACGAAGCGGGCCGCGCTGAGACCGGGCTGGCCCACGTAGCCGCGGGCCATATTGGCCCCGGCCAGGTACAGTTCGCCGACGGCACGTTCGGGGACCGGCCGCAGGGCCGCGTCCAGGATGTAGTGGCGGCTGTTGCGCACGGGGCGGCCCAGGTGCGGTTGCGTCTCCGGCGTGATCCGGGCGACCAGGCTGTCCACGGTGGTCTCGGTGGGCCCGTAGAGGTTCACCGCGTGGACCCCGTCCAGGGAGGCGAGGCGTTGCCAGACCTCAGGACCGACCTCCTCGCCACCGACAGCGACCACGGTGGGATGGCCGTCCCGGTCGAACAGCCCGGCATCCAGCAACGTCTGGACGAAGGACGGGGTGGACTCGATCGAGTCGATCCGATGGTCGATCAGGTAATCGGCCAGTCGTTGCGGATCCCGCCGGACCTCCTCGTCCACCAGGTAG
>NZ_JALDXU010000166.1:0-2691 GCF_032154715.1 Citricoccus sp.
CCCGCGACCTCCGCCGTGACAGGGCGGCGCGCTAACCAACTGCGCTACAGGGCCAGTGTGCGAGAACTAACTCTACCAGATTGATTCCGGGCTCTTGACCACGGAGGGCCGGTTCAACCGGAAGGCTGGTCGTGCAAGTGCTGCGTACCCCCAACGGGATTCGAACCCGTGTCGCCGCCGTGAAAGGGCGGTGTCCTAGGCCTCTAGACGATGGGGGCCAGAACACTTCGGGTTCCCGAAGTGGACCTATAGGAGTTTAGGCGGTCGAGGCCTCCTACCGCAAACCGTGTCCACACACTCGGGGCAGGATGGAGGGGTGAACGACGATCCCACCCCCTCCCCCGCCGATCCTGCCGATCCTGCCGATCCCACCGGACCTGACCGTGTCGGCGTCGACATGTCCGAGGAGGACTTTGACCAGGCGGTCTCCGATGCCCTGGACGCCATCGCTCCCGCCCTGGCCCAACGCCTGTCCAACGTGGCCGTCTTCGTGGAGGAGGAATACGAACCGGAACCGTGGGAAGACCCGCAGACAGAGCTGCTGGGCCTCTACGACGGCATCCCGCTGACCGAACGGGCCGAGATGCCGTTCCAGCTGCCGGACCGGATCGTGATCTTTCGCGGCCCGCTGCTGCGGATGTGCAGCGACCGCGAGGAACTCGTCGAGGAGATCACCGTGACCGTGGTCCACGAGGTCGCGCACTTCTTCGGGATCGACGACGACACCCTGCATGAACTGGGCTGGGGATGACAGTCCGTCCTCGACATCCCACCACGGAACGGCAACACGCCCGGTGAAGCCCCCGGGAAATGACACCACTGTTGTTTATGATTCCAATGGGACTCGTGTTGCTTTTGTGACAATAGTGCATCTATTGTCACTACCGTGGCGCCTTTTGGCAGGCCGCGTGACCATCGCGCAGTGATCTCGTGACGGTGACGTGACCATCCCGCACCGTCGTTCGGCTCATCCTGGTGGTGACCGGACCTGCCAACCCACTCGCACGGGTGCCACAGTGAGGAACTGCCGTGAACACCCGCCGCACCGTGGGCGTGACCGCTGTCGTGGCCGCCGTCGCCGCCACTGCCCTGGCCGCCGTATCCCTGCCGGCCGTCTTCGACGCGTCCTCGGACACCGTCCAGGCGAACCTGCAGCGCGCCGACCAGTCGACTGACGCCACCGAACCGGACATCGACCGCCCGGAGATCCCCGCCCTCGACGATGTGGTGGCCGCCAAGGAGCAGTCCTCATCCCAGAACGCGATGTCCGATCGCCTGCGGGCCTCCATCCGCCAGTCATCGGAGCGCGAGCGCCAGGCCGAGGCCCGTGCCCAGCAGGCCAACGAGGGTGTCCGCACCGCCAACGAGGCCCTGGCAGAGCGCAATGAGACCGCCAACGCGGCCCGGCAGCGCGCCGATGCGACCACTGAGGCGGCCGACACCGCCCGTGACGAGTCCGGCGCCGTGGCCGCGGATCTGTACCGCGGCGGCCAGACCAGCGCCGGCGAGGTACTGCTCGGCGACGAGGACGTTCTGGCCCGCCAAGCCACCGCCGAGAAGGTCGCCGCAGACAAGGCCCGCGTAGCCGAGGAGTCCGCACGCCAGGCCGCTGAGGCCGAGGAGCTGGCCCGCCAGGCAGAGGCCGCTCAGGCCGCCCAGGCGGAGGCCACGGCCGCCGCCGAGGAGCAGCAGCGCCGGCTCGAGGCAGCGGCCCAGGCGGCCGCGGAGGCCGAGCAGCAGAACGAGGCCGATCGCAAACAGCTCATCACGCTCCTGGCCGAGCTGAAGGACCTGACCGTGGCCGAGGCCACCAGCCAGGTCGAGGCCATGGAGCAGTCCGAGCGGGACAACGCCCTCCAGGAGGCCATCGTCGCCTCGGAGCAGCTGGCCGAGGAGCCGGCGGCGGACACGCCGGCACCGACCACCGCACCCGTCGCCGGCACCGATCCGGCGAGCACCGCACCGGCCACCACGGTCCCCGTGATCCCCGCGGCCCCGGCGAGCACCCCCACAGCATCGGCCAGTCCGACCGCCTCGGCAACGCCGACCCCATCCGCCACCGCCACACCGTCGCCGACCCCGACGAAGACGGCCACGGCCTCCCCCACGCCCACCAAGACCCCGACGGCGACGCCGAGCCCCACCCGGACGGCCACCCCGACTCCGGCGCCGACCACACCGGCCGCCCCGAAACCCACGAAGACGCCGACGCCCACCAAGACAGCCACGCCGAAGCCCACTCCCGCCCCGACATCGGGCTCGTGGACCTCGACCGCCTCCACCTGGGCCGTCAACAAGGCCAACGAGGCGGGCACCTTCTACACCTGGGGCGGCAATGGCCCGAAGGGCTATGACTGCTCGGGCTTCACCCGGGACGCCTTCGACGCCGCCGGCAAGTACCTGCCGCGCACCTCGACGGACCAGTACCGGGCCGCCAAGCAGTACGTCCCGCTGTCCCAGCTGCAGCCCGGCGACCTGGTGTTCTGGTCCTCCAACGGCGGCTCCAGCATGTACCACGTGGCCGTCTACATCGGTGACGGCAAGATCGCGCACGCCCGCAACCCCAGCATGGGCATCTCCGTGACCGCGCTGAACTACGGCGGCATGTACAACATCCACCCGTACGCCGGGCGCTACTGACCCGTCAGGTCACCGCCCCCACCGGCAGCCCACAGCTCACGACGCCGGGGG
>NZ_JALDXU010000167.1:0-2690 GCF_032154715.1 Citricoccus sp.
CGCCGGCGTGCATCCAGCCGTCGCCCTTGCGTACCGCGCGGCGCAGCGCGGCCTGGGAGATGCGCTGGTTGACCAGGAGCTGGCGCGGGCTCACCCTCAGGACGGCCCGGCCGGCGGCGGGCTCGGGGAGCGACGCCGGCCGCTCCGCCGGGCGGCGGCGGTCCAGTTCGAGGTAGGCGGCCTCCAGGCGCGAGGTGCCGGGGGTGAAGGACAGGACCCGGACGCCCTCACCCACGAGGGTGGCGAGCATGTCAGCGGCCTCGCTGGCCGAGGCCACCTCCACGCTGACCGAGTCCCGGCGCTTGCCCTCGGTGCGGTAGGCGATGGAGTAGTGCTCCAGGGCGGCGTGCAGGGCCGCGGCATCGAGCGCGGTGATCAGGTAGCGGCCCCCGGCGGCGCCCTCCTGGCTGAGATCCTCGACCCGGACGGTGGCTCCGGCCCGGATGAAGACGGCCAGGTCTGCCATCTCGTCGAGCTCGGAGAGCACGTGGGAGGAGACCAGGATGGTCTTGCCGGCGGCGGCCATCTGCTTGAGGTCGTCCCGGAGGCGGATCCGGGAGCCCGGGTCCAGTCCGGACGCCGGCTCGTCCAGGAGCAGCACCTGGGGATCGTGGAGGATGGCCCGCGCCAGAGACAGCCGTTGCTGCTGCCCACGGGAGAGCACCCGCGCCGGCTGGTCCGCGAACGTGGACAGTTCCTGCCACTCCAGCAGCTGCGCCGCGCGGGAGCGGACCCGGTCCCGGTCCATCCCGTAGAACCGGCCCATGGTCGCGAGGATCTCGCGGGCCGTCAGCGATTCCCACACCCCGAGGGTGTCCGGCATCCAGCCGGTGTTCCGGCGGACCGCGGCCGGGTGGACCACCGGGTCGGCGCCGGCGATCGTGACGGAGCCGGCGTCGGGCTTCAGCAGGGAGGCCAGCACCAGCATGAGGGTGGTCTTCCCCGAGCCGTTGGGACCCACCAGTGCCGTGATGGCCCCGGCCGGTGCGGTGAGGTCAACGCCCTGCAGAGCGTTGACGGACCCGAAGCTGCGCGTCACCGAGTCCACGGTGATGCCGGCCACCGGGTCCGGGACGGCAGGGACCGGAGCCTCGCCGGAGTCATCTGTTCGGGTGTCGGTAGTCATGGGCCCATCGTCCGGCACCGCCCACGTCACGGCAAGGACACATGGTCCACGAGGCGGTTGCGGCCGTCTATCCGGGCCCAGTCAGCACCGCGTTGTTACCGTTCCGTGATCCCAGCGGTCATGGGCGGGGCCCGAACGCCGCCTCCACCTAGACTGAACAGCAGTCCCTTTGCCAGTCCGCTGACAGCGGTACGTCAACCCCCTCTGAGGTCCTTGCATGAGTCTGATCGTCCAGAAGTACGGCGGATCCTCCGTCGCCGATGCCGAAGGGATCCTCCGCGTGGCCAGACGCGTGGTGGAAACCCAGCAGGCCGGACACCAGGTGGTGGTGGTGGTCTCCGCGATGGGTGACACCACCGATGAGCTGCTGGACCTGTCCGAACAGATCAATGGAGAGCCACCGGCCCGCGAGATGGACATCTTGCTCTCCGCCGGCGAGCGCATCTCCATGTCCCTGCTCGCCATGGGCATCCACTCGCAGGGCGCCACCGCCCAGTCCTTCACGGGCTCCCAGGCCGGCATGTTCACGGACAGCCTGCACGGCGACGCCCGGATCATCGATGTGTCCCCCGATCGGGTGAAGGACGCCGTGGATGCCGGCGACATTGCGATCGTGGCCGGCTTCCAGGGCATGAGCCGGGAGTCCCGGGACATCACCACCATGGGCCGCGGCGGCTCGGACACCACGGCCGTGGCACTGGCGGCCGCCCTGCACGCGGATGTCTGCGAGATCTACTCGGACGTGGACGGCGTCTACACCGCGGACCCGCGCGTGGTCCCCTCGGCGCGGAAGATCGATGAGATCTCCTCCGAGGACATGCTGGAGATGGCCGCGGCCGGTTCCAAGATCCTGCACCTGCGCTGCGTGGAGTACGCCCGCCGCTTCGGCGTCCTGCTACACGTGCGCTCCTCCTTCTCCCACAACGAGGGCACCTGGGTGCGCCCCAACCCTGACGACACCATCACACTTGAGGAAGGCGAACCCATGGAACAGCCGATCGTTTCCGGCGTGGCCCACGACCGCTCCGAGGCCAAGGTCACCGTCTACGGCGTCCCGGACTTCCCGGGCAAGGCCGCCGAGGTGTTCAACGTGATCGCCACGGCCGGCGTGAACATCGACATGATCGTGCAGAACGTCCCCCGCGTGGAGACCGGACGCACGGACATCTCCTTCACCCTGCCGATCACCGATGGCAAGACGGCCATGGCGGCCCTGGACGCCGCCCGGGAGGAGATCGGCTTCGAGGACGCGATCCTCAACCCGCACGTCGGCAAGCTCTCCGTGATCGGCGGCGGCATGCGTTCCAACCCGGGCGTCTCCGCCACGTTCTTCGACGCGCTGAAGCAGGCCGGCGTGAACATCGAGATGATCACCACCTCGGAGATCCGGATCTCCATCATCACCCGCGAGGACATGCTGGACACCGCCGTGCGAGCCGTCCACCAGGCGTTCGGCCTCGACGCGGACGAGGAAGCCATCGTCCACGGCGGCACCGGCCGCTGATCCGGCGGTAGGGGTCGGCCGTCGAGCCAGCCCGAGAGCCCACCACACACCCAGCCCGAC
>NZ_JALDXU010000080.1:0-14758 GCF_032154715.1 Citricoccus sp.
ACCCGCGTTACCGCCGTGAGAGGGCAGCGTACTAGGCCGCTATACGATGGGGCCGTCACCGTTACTCAACCGTCCTGCCGCGAAGCATGTCCGATTGGGCAACCCCAGTAGTATTTCACACTCTGGGGGATTCCACCAAATCGATCGAAACCGACCCGATGGACTCCGCTGGGGTACCAGGACTCGAACCTAGAATGACGGTACCAGAAACCGTTGTGTTGCCGATTACACCATACCCCAATGGCTGTCAAGTAGATGATCCGGTTGCCCCGATCTCCCTTGCGCCCTTCATGCCGGACTCACTCCGGCACGGGTGTTCACTATACCGGCGTTCCGCCGCAATGACAAAACGGCCTCCACGCGGCGTGCGCCTCGCTTACAGTGTGGCCATGACAGCGCCTTCCAGTCAGCCTGTGTCCCTGCGCCGCACGGTCACCACCGCGGGACTCTTCTTCTTCATCCTCGGCGATGTCCTCGGAGCGGGGGTGTACGTCCTCGCCGGAGAGATCGCCGCCACGGCGGGCGGCGCCGTCTGGATCCCGCTCGTGGTGGCCCTGGTCCTGGCCCTGCTGACGGCCGGATCGTACGCCGAACTGGCCACCAAGTATCCGCGCGCCGGAGGCTCTTCCCACTACACCATGCGCGCCTTCGGCCCCTTCGTCGGCTTCCTGGTCGGGTTCTGCATGCTCTCCGCCGGCATCGTGTCCGTGGGCACCCTGGCCCTCGGCTTCGCCGGCGACTATCTCACCGCATTCGTGACGCTGCCCACGGCACTCGTGGTGGTGGTCTTCCTGGGGCTGCTGGCCGCGCTGAATGCGCGTGGCATCTCCGAGTCGATGGGCGCCAACCGCGTGGCGACCATCATCGAGGTCTCCGGCCTGATCCTGGTGGTCGTCCTCGGCATCATCGTGGTGGCGCGAGGCGACGGGGATCTCGGCCGGCTGACGGAGCTGGGCACGGACGACCATGGTCCGCTGCCCGCGGTCCTGGCCGGAACCGTCCTCGCCTTCTACTCCTACGTGGGCTTCGAGACGAGCGTGAACATCGCCGAGGAGACCAAGGACCCGGCACGGTCCTACCCCCGGGCCCTCTTCGGCGCCCTCATCGTGGCCGGCGTCGTCTACGCCCTCGTCGGCGCGGCTGCCGCAACCGTCATCCCCACGGCGGCACTGGCCGAGAGTTCCGCTCCCCTGCTCCAGGTGGTCACGGCCGCCGGAATCGTCCCGCCGGTCCTCTTCAGTGTGATCGCCCTGGTAGCGGTGGCCAACGGAGCGCTGCTGACCGGCATCATGTCCTCGCGCCTGACCTACGGCATGGCCCGGGACGGACTGCTGCCGGCCGTCCTGACCCGACTGCTGCCACAACGGCGGACTCCCTGGGTGGCCATCATCGCCACCACGGGCCTGTCTCTGGTGCTCGCGCTGACCGGCACCCTGGAGATCCTGGCGGGCACCATGGTGCTGTTGCTGCTCGTGGTGTTCACCGCCGTCAACGCCGCCGTGCTGGTGCTGCGGCGGGATCCGGTGGACCGGCGCCACTTCCGTGTTCCGGCCTTCCTGCCCGTGGCCGGGATCGTCTCCTGCCTCGGGCTGGTCACCCAGGTGGAGGGTGAGGTCTGGCGACTCGGCCTGCCGTTCCTCGCCCTCGCGGCGGTGCTCGCCGGCCTGGCCGCCTGGCGCCGGCGGGCCCGCCCTGCGCACACCTCGGAACGGGACGAGACTGGGCCGGAGGCCTCCCACGAGACGTCCGGCCCGGGCACTGAGCCGGCGCCCTAGGCCTCCGGCGTTGCCCCCGCCGTTGGCTGTTCAGACTCGTCAGCCGGTCTGTTCAGCCTGTTCCGCCGCAAACCGGTCCAGTCGCGACAGGGTGGAGGCCTGGCCCAGGATCTCCAGGGACTCGAACAATGGCGGCGAGATCTTCTTGCCGGATACGGCGGTCCGCACGGGACCGAACGCCTGCCGGGGCTTGAGCCCCAGGCCGTCGATCAACGCGGCACGCAGGGCAGCCTCAATGGACTCGACGGTCCACGAACCGGCCTCGATCCCGTCCAGGCCGGCTCGGGCCGCGGCCAGGGCCGCCGGCAGATCGGCGGGCATGCCCTTCAGGGCCCCGTCCGCTGTCCTGATGTCCGCGTCCGGCTGGAAGAGGAAGGCGAGCATGTCCACGGCCTCCCCGAGGAGGGCGACGCGCTCCTGGACGAGGGGCGCGCCGGCGTCGAGGATCTCCTTCTCACGGTCGGTCAGGGCCTCCCCCACGAGGCCTGCGGCCTGCAGGTAGGGCACCAGCCGGCCACGGAAGTCGGCGGCGTCCAGCATCCGGATGTGGGTACCGTTGATCGCCGTGGCCTTCTTCTCGTCGAAGCGTGCGGGGTTGGCCAGCACCTGGTGGATGTCGAAGGCCTCGATGAACTGCTCGCGGGTGAAGATGTCCTCGTCCGCCGCGATGGACCAGCCCAGCAGGGCAAGGTAGTTGATGAGCCCTTCGGGGATGAAGCCGCGCTCACGGTGCAGGAACAGGTTGGACTGCGGATCACGCTTGGACAGCTTCTTGTTGCCCTCACCCATGACGTAGGGCAGGTGCCCGAACTCCGGCATGTACCGGGCCACACCCACCGCATAGAGGGCCCGGTAGAGGGCGATCTGGCGGGGTGTGGAGGAGAGGAGGTCCTCCCCGCGCAGCACGTGGGTGATCTCCATCAGGGCGTCGTCCACGGGGTTCACCAGGGTGTACAGCGGGTTCCCATCGGCGCGGACCACCACGAAGTCCGGGACGGAACCCGCCCGGAAGGTGATCTCACCGCGGACGGTGTCCGTGAAGGTGATGTCCGTGTCCGGCATGCGCAGGCGCAGCACCGGCTGGCGGCCCTCCGCCCGGAAGGCCTGCTTCTGCTCCTCGGACAGTTCGCGGTCGAAATTGTCATAGCCCAGCTTCGGGTCTCGTCCGGCGGCCCGGTGCCGGGCCTCGACCTCGTCAGCCGTGGAGAAGGCCTCGTAGATGTACCCGGCGTCCCGGAGCTTGGTGATGACGTCCTGGTACAGGTCCGCCCGCTGCGACTGCCGGTACGGGCCGTGCGGTCCACCGACCTCCACGCCCTCGTCCCAGTCGATGCCGAGCCAGGCCATGGCCTCCAGCAACTGCTGGTAGCTCTCCTCGGAATCGCGCTTGGCGTCGGTGTCCTCGATGCGGAACACCATCTTGCCGCCGGTGTGGCGCGCCCAGCCCCAGTTGAACAGGGCCGTGCGGATCAGCCCGACGTGCGGGGTTCCGGTGGGTGAGGGACAGAAGCGGACGCGGACGGGCGTCTCGGCGGGGACAGCGGGAACATCGGCAGGGGCCGGTCGGGTTTCAGGGCTCATGATGGCAACCATCCTAGTGCGGGACCCGCCGCGTCCTCGTCACGGGCGGGCCGGCGCCCACAGCGTCAGCGGCGGAACACCGTGGTGAGGGTGCCGATGCCCTCCACGGTCGCCTCGGTCCGCTGCCCGCCTTCCACGAGCCCGACGCCGGCCGGCGTCCCGGTGAGGATGACGTCACCGGGGAGCAGGGTGAAGGCCTGGGACACGGCGGAGACGATCTCCTTCACGCCGAAGACCATGTCCGACGTGCGGCCGTCCTGGACGACGGCGCCGTCCAGTTCCATCTTGATGCCCAGGTCCTCGGTGTCCGCGCTGGTCAGACCTGTCTCGATCCACGGCCCGAGGGGACAGGCGCCGTCGAAGCCCTTGGCACGGGCCCACTGCAGATCGGCCTTCTGCGCATCCCGGGCCGTGAGGTCGTTGCCGACCGTGTAGCCGAAGACCACATCGTCCACGCGCTCGGCGGGGACATCCTTGCAGATGGTGCCGATGACCACGGCCAACTCCGCCTCGTAGGAGATCTGCTCGCTCCAGGCCGGCAGGGTGACTGGCTCACCCGGGCCCACCACGGAGGTGTTGGGCTTGAGGAAGAACTGCGGGCTGTCCGGGACGGCGTTGCCGAGTTCGGAGGCGTGGTCCGCCCAATTGCGTCCGATGCCCACGATCTTGGAACGCGGGATGATGGGCGCCACCAGGCGCACGTCCGCCAGACGGTGGCGGGTGGAGGTGGGCTGGATGCCCTGGAAGAACGGGTCCCCGTGGAGGACCACGACCTCCAGGTCCTCCGGGTCGGCCTGGGGGTTCTCCGCCTCCCCCTCGACGAGTCCGTACTGGGGTTCGGCGTCTACAACAAATCGGGCAATGCGCATGGGACCAGCCTAAGTCAGCGCAGCCGGTGTCGCGGCCCGCCCGGTCACACCCACCGGGTCACGCCAACCGGTGCAGCCAACCGTGCCGGTCGTCGCCGTGGCCGGTCTGCAGGTCCAGCAGCTCGCGGCGGATGTCCAGCGCCACCGAGGTGGCCGGATCGATCTCGGGCGACGTGAACGAGTCCTCGCCGTCCACGAGGGTGCCGATCGGGGTGATGACCGCGGCTGTGCCGCAGGCGAAGACCTCGGTGATCTCCCCGCCGGCCACTCCCGCGCGCCATTCCTCGACGGTGATCGAGCGCTCGACCACGTTCAGGCCGCGATCCCGGCCCAACTGGAGCACGGAGGAGCGCGTCACGCCCTCCAGGATGGTGCCGGTCAGCTCCGGAGTGACCAGACTGCCGTCCGCGAAGACGAAGAAGACGTTCATGCCGCCGAGTTCCTCGACAGCGTTGTCCCGGACCGGATCCAGGAACAGGACCTGGTCACAGCCGTGGGCCGAGGCCTCGAGCTGGGCGGCCAGCGATGCGGCGTAGTTGCCCCCGAACTTGGCGGCACCCGTTCCCCCGTGGCCGGCGCGGGCCAGCTCACGCGACACCCAGATGGACACGGGCTTGAGCTCGCCACCGAAGTAGTTGCCGGCCGGGGAGGCGATGACCTTGAAGCCGACCTCGTTGGCCGGCCGCACCCCGAGGAATTCCTCGGTGGCGATCATGAAGGGGCGCAGGTAGAGCGATTGGCCCTCACCATCGGGAACCCAGGACTGGTCCGTGGACACGAGCACGCGCAGCGCCTCGAGGAAGACCTCCTCCGGCAGCTCCGGCAACGCCAGGCGGCAGGCGGAACGGTTGAGCCGGGCGGCGTTGGCCTGCGGGCGGAAGGTCCACACGCTGCCGTCGTCATGCCGGTAGGCCTTGAGGCCCTCGAAGATCTCCTGGGCGTAGTGGAGCACGGCAGCGGCCGGCGAGAGGGACAGCGGGCCGAACGGCTCGAGGCGTGCGTCATGCCACTCTCCCCCGCTGTGGGGTGCCGAGGACACCGCGTCGCCATCACCCGACGCCCGGGTCCAGTCGATGGAGACCATGTGGTCGGTGAAGTGCTGCCCGAAGCCGGGGCTGACCAGGATCTCCCGGCGCCGCTCCTCGGCGATCGGCGAGGGGTGGGGGTGGCGGGCGAATTCCATGGTCACGGCAACTTCTTTCTCATCGGGTGCGTCCATCATAGAACCCACCGGCTCTCCGGGCGGTGACGGCCGGCGGCAGGACCCTGTTGGCGGCCGGGTACTGGCTCGCTCCGGGTCCGGCTCAGACGGAGCGGGCGATGGCGTCGCCGATCTCGGCGGTGCTCCGAGCGGCGCCGCCGTCTGCCGCGCCGCGCGCGGCGATGTCCGCGTACACGGCCTCGTTGATCCGGCGGGCGGCCTCGGGGCGGCCCGCATGCCCGAGCAGCAGGGCCCCGGAGAGGATGGCCGCCGTCGGGTCTGCCTTCTGCTGGCCGGCGATGTCCGGGGCGGAGCCGTGGACCGGCTCGAACATGGACGGTGCGGTGCCGGAGATGTTGAGGTTGCCGGAGGCGGCCAGGCCGATGCCCCCGGTGACGGCCGCGGCGAGATCCGTGAGGATGTCCCCGAACAGGTTGTCCGTCACGATGACGTCGAAGCGGGCCGGGTCCGTGGTCATGAAGATCGTGGCGGCATCGACGTGCATGTAGTCATGGGTGACGTCCGGGTGCTCCGCGGCCACGGCCTCCACGGTGCGGCGCCACAGGTGGCCGGCGTGGACCAGGACATTGTGCTTGTGCACCAGGGTGACGTGACGGCGTTCGCGGGTGGCGGCCAGAGCGAAGGCATGGCGGACCACGCGCTCCACGCCGAAGGCGGTGTTGATGGAGACCTCGGTCGCGATCTCCTGTGCGGTGCCGCTCCGAATGGCTCCCCCGTTGCCCACATAGGGGCCCTCGGTGCCCTCACGGACCACCACGAAGTCGATGTCCCCCGGATGGGCCAGCGGGCTCGGGATCCCGGGGTAGAGGCGGGACGGGCGCAGGTTCACACCGTGGTCGAGCGAGAACCGCAGCTTGAGCAGCAGCTCGCGCTCGATCAGCCCGGAGGGGATCCGAGTGTCGTTCGGGGCGGCGCCGACGGCACCGAACAGGATGGCGTCATGGCCGCGCAACCGCTCCAGAGCCTCATCGGTGAGGGTCTCCCCCGTCGTCAGCCAGTGGGCGGCACCGAGGGTGTACTCGGTCGCGGTGATCTCGGCGTCGCCGGCGGCAGCGGTGGCCGCGCGCATGACCTTGAGGGCCTCGGCGGTGACTTCCGGGCCGATCCCGTCGCCGCCGATGACGGCGAGGTCCAGCGCGGTGGCGGCACCGGACGTGGCGGACGGAGCGGGGGCGGAGGCGGTGTGGTCCATGACGACAGGCTAGGCCGACACGATCCGGGGCGTCCACCATGTGGTCGTGCAGTCCACATGGTGGACGGCGCCTCAGTCGGCGGCAGGCTCCTCGTGCCGGGGGAAGACCGGCTGGGGGGCGGGCAGGGAGCTGCCCGGCACCAGGGCCTCGTCCCAGGCCGCGAAGGAGCGCGGGCCGGCACCCGAGGCACCGGTGCGGCCGGCGTCGCCGCTGGGGGCCACGCCCAGGAGATCCAACAGCCTCGTCGCGGAGCCCGGCATCACCGGCTGGACCAGGAGGGCCACGCGGCGCACCGTCTCCAGGGTCACGTAGAGCACCGTGGCCATCCGGGCGGGATCGGTCTTGCGCAGCACCCAGGGTTGCTGCTCGGCGAAGTAGGCGTTGGCGTCGCCCAGCAGGGCCCACGTGACCTCGAGGGCGTGGTGGTAGTCCTGCACGCCATAATCCGCGCGGGCCGTGTCCAACAGGCCGGCGGCCGCATCCAGCAGGGCACGGTCCGCCGCGGTGTGCTCCCCCGGCTGGGGCACCGCGCCGTCCAGGTTCTTGGCCACCATGGACAGGGACCGCTGGGCGAGGTTCCCCAGGTTGTTCGCCAGGTCCGCATTCTTGCGCCCGACGACGGCCTCATGGCTGTACGAGCCATCCGCGCCGAAGGGGAACTCGCGCAGCAGGAAGTACCGCACGGCGTCCAGGCCGTAGTGCTCGACCCACTCCGCGGGGCCGACCACGTTGCCCAGCGACTTGGACATCTTCTCACCGTTGTTGTTGAGGAAACCGTGGATCATGACCCGCCGGGGCAACTCGAGTCCGGCGCTCATCAGGAAGGCCGGCCAGAAGATGCAGTGGAACCGCGAGATGTCCTTGCCGATCACGTGCAGGTCGGCGGGCCAGAAGCGGAATTGCTCCGAGTCCTCCGCCGGGAAGCCGGCACCGGTGAGGTAGTTGGTCAGGGCGTCCACCCACACGTACATGACGTGGTCCCGCGTGGGCCGGTTGCCGGAGCCCTCAGCGGGGGCCGGGACGCCGATCCCCCAGTCGAAGGAGGTCCGGGAGATGGACAGGTCCTCCAGGCCGGACTCGACGAAGCGGATGACCTCGTTGAACCGGGACTGCGGGGCGGCGAAGCCCGGGCGCGTGCGGTACAGCTCGAGCAGCCGGTCCTGGTACTGGGAGAGCCGGAAGAAATAGCTCTCCTCCTCCGTCCAGGTCACCTCGGTGCCGGTCTCGGTGGCATAGCGCTTCCCGTCCGGGCGGACCTCGGTCTCGTCCTCGCCGAAGAAGCGCTCGTCCCGGACGGAGTACCAGCCGGCGTACTGGTCCAGGTAGATGTCCCCGGCGGCCTCCATGCGGCGCCAGATCTCCTGGACGGCAGGCGTGTGGTCGGCGTCCGTGGTGCGGATGAACCGGTCGTAGGAGATGTCCAGCACCTCGTCGTCGACCGCCTTGAACGCGGCCGAGTTCCGGGTGGCGAGCTCCAGGGCCGTGATGCCCTCGGCCTGAGCCGTCTGCTGCATCTTCTGGCCGTGCTCGTCCGTACCCGTCAGGAAGTACACATCCTTGCCGTCCAGGCGCTGGAACCGGGCCATCACGTCCGTGCCGACGAACTCGTAGGCGTGCCCGATGTGGGGCTCTCCGTTCGGGTACGAGATGGCGGTCGTCAGGTAGTACGGCTCCCGCTCGGGGGTCTGGTTCTGGGGCACGGCATCCGGAGAAGTCACCCGTCGAATCTATCGCATTGCCGACGCCGGCCGGGCCGCTTCAGTGCACCGCCGACGGCCGGCGTGCCACGTCAGTTCCAGACCGCTGGCGGGTCCGCTGGTCTCCCCGCTGGCCCGTCCACCGGACGCCAGGCGGACGGCTGCCAGGGGGGCGACCACCAGGAGGGCGGAGCCGGTGAACTCCAGCAGTTCCTCCACGTGGTAGCTCGCCACATAGGCCCACGAGTCCAGCGGCACCCCGGCCGCCACCACCAGGGCCTCGGCGCCGAGCGCTCCGAGGAAGAACACCACGATGCCCAGCACATACAGCGCCGTGGACGGGGACGGCAGCACGCGGGCGCACACCCACAGGAACAGGACGACGGCGCCGGCCACCGGCACGCCCAGCATCAGCCACTCGAAGGCCGGCAGCGGATTGTCCCCCACGAGCCGTCTCCACAGCCCGTCCAGCCGCTCGTGGATGCCGGCGTACTCGTCGAGGGACATCAGAGCCAGCAGGGCCCCCAGCCCGCACCAGGCGGACCACCCACCGCGACCATCCAGACGCGTGGGGCGGCGCAGCAGTCCGATGGCGACGCTCAGGGCACCGGCTGTCCACAGCAGGCCCGTGTTCCACCAGGTCGGCAGGTTGCGCTCCCCGGCCACGTCGAAGAACACCCGCACCGGGGAGGTGCGGTCCACCGGTCCGGCTCCCAGGACCAGGGGCACGATCGCCGAGGCGATCACCAGTACCAGTCCGGCGGCGATCAGGGCCCACAGGGTGGGCCGCCACCACGGGCTCACGCTCCCGCCGCGCGCGGCGGAGTGGACCTCGGACTCCGCGTGGATGCCTCGGTGCACTGTCTTCTGCATCGTCTTGTGCATGGCAGAAGTCAAGCACCCGGGGATGAGAGCGGGATGAAGGACGCGCGGGGAGGGTCAGTCCTCGAGGTCGATGCCGGCCACCTTCGAGGCACCGATGGCGTTGCCCAGCTCCTCCGCCACACCGGACGGCAGCGTGGCATCGAGGGTCAGCAAGGCCAGGGCCTCTCCGCCCTCTTCCTGGCGGGACACATCCATGCCGGCGATGTTCACACCGGAGTCGCCGAGGACCTGGCCGATGGTGCCGATGACGCCCGGACGGTCGGTGTAGCGGAACACGAGCAGGTGCTCGGCCAGGGGAACCTCGAGCTCATAGCCGTCGATGCCGACGACCTTCTGCACCTGCTTCGGTCCCGTCAAGGTCCCGGCCACGGAGATCTGGGTGCCGTTGGAGGTGGCGCCCTTGACGGTGACGGTGTTCCGGTAGGCCGGGGACTCGGCGGTGGTGGTCAGCCGGGACTCGACGCCGCGCTGTTCTGCCAGGACGGGCGCGTTGACGTAGGAGACCTGGTCCGAGACGACGTCCGTGAACACGCCCTTGAGGGCGGCGAGCTGCAGCGATTTCACGTCCTTGTCCGCGATCTCACCGGCGACCTCGAGCTCCACCACGGTGAGGGAGTCCCCCGTGGACAGTGCGGTGAGGATGCGGCCGAGCTTCTCGGCCAGCGGGATGCCGGGCCGGACGTCCTCGTGGATGACGCCGCCGGCCACGTTGACCGCGTCCGGGACGAGTTCGCCGGCCAGCGCCAGGCGCACCGACTTGGCCACGGACACGCCGGCCTTCTCCTGGGCCTCCTCGGTGGAGGCGCCCAGGTGCGGGGTGACCACGGCGTTGTCATGGGCGAAGAAGGGCAGGTCCACAGCGGGCTCGGAGGAGAAGACGTCGATGGCCGCGCCGCCGATGATGTCCTCCTCGAGGGCGCGGTGCAGGGCGTCCTCGTCGATGAGGCCGCCACGGGCGACGTTCACCACGAAGGCCGTGTCCTTCATGATCCGGAACTGGTCGTCCGAGATCATGCCGAGGGTCTCCGGGGTGCGCGGCATGTGGATGGTGATGAAGTCGGACTCGGCCAGCAGCTCGTCCAGGGACAGCAGCCGGGCACCGATCTGCTGGGCGCGGGCGGAGGTGACGTACGGGTCGTAGGCCAGGATCTCCATGCCGAAGGAGCGCATGCGCTCGGCCACCAGCGAGCCGATGCGGCCCAGGCCGATGATGCCCAGCTTCTTCTCGTAGAGCTCGACTCCCGAGTACTTGGAGCGCTTCCACTCGCCGCCCTTGAGCGCCCGGTTGGCCGGAGCGATGTTGCGGGCCACCCCGAGGATGTGACCGCAGGTCAGCTCAGCGGCCGAGAGGATGTTGGACGTCGGGGCGTTGACGACCATGACGCCGGCCTGGGTGGCCGACTTGGTGTCCACGTTGTCCAGGCCGACTCCGGCGCGGGCGATGACCTTCAGGTGCGGGGCGGCCGCGATGGCCTCGGCGTCCATCTTCGTGGCCGAGCGGACCAGCACCGCGTTGGCCTCCGGCAGGGCCGCCAGCAACTGGGCCCGGTCCGAACCGTCCGTGGTCCTGATCTCGAAGTCCGGACCGAGCGCGTCCACCGTGGCCGGGGAGAGTTCTTCAGCAATGAGGACAACGGGCTTGGTCTCAGACACGGGTCAATCACCTTCGGGTAGTCAGGGGTGCCGACCGCGCTGGCTCGGGTCGGCCGTTTCGATTCTAGGGGTAGGCAGGGCTGGCCGGCGGCGGACCGCTGGGCGGACCGGCGACCGGCCTGAGGGACGACGACGGCCCCTCGCCAACGCTTTCAGTCGACTTCGCGTGGGTTCTGGGCGCTGTGACCCACGCGAAGTCGACTGAAAGCGATCAGTGGTGTCCGCTCGATCAGCGGGCCGCGGTGCCCTCGGTGTAGTCGTCGTCGGAGTCCTTCAGCCAGGAGAACATCTGACGCAGCTCGCGGCCGGTCTTCTCGATCGGGTGGGCCTCCCCTGCGGCGCGCAGCTTCTTGAACTCGGGACCGCCGGCGGCCTGGTCGTCCATGAACCGCTTCGCGAAGGTGCCGTCCTGGATGTCGGCCAGCACGGCCTTCATGTTCTCCTTGACGGACGGGTCGATCACGCGCGGGCCGGAGACGTAGTCGCCGTACTCCGCGGTGTCCGAGACGGACCAGCGCTGCTTGGCGATGCCGCCCTCGACCATGAGGTCCACGATGAGCTTGAGCTCGTGCAGCACCTCGAAGTAGGCGATCTCCGGCTGGTAGCCGGCCTCGGTCAGGGTCTCGAACCCGTACTGGACCAGCTGGGAGGCACCGCCGCAGAGCACGGCCTGCTCGCCGAAGAGGTCGGACTCGGTCTCCTCGGTGAAGGTGGTCTCGATGACGCCGGCGCGGGTGCCGCCGATGCCCTTGGCGTAGGCCAGGGCCAGATTCTTGGCGTTGCCGGTGGCGTCCTGCTCCACGGCGACCAGCGCCGGCACGCCGCGGCCGGCCTCGAACTCGCGGCGGACCACGTGGCCCGGGCCCTTCGGGGCGACCAGGGCGACGTCAACACCGGCCGGGGGCTGGATGTAGCCGAAACGGATGTTGAAGCCGTGAGCGAAGAACAGGGCGTCGCCGTCCTGCAGGTTCGGGGCGATGTGCTCGTTGTAGACCGCGCCCTGAACCTGGTCCGGGGTGAGGATCATGATGAGGTCGGCCTCGGCGGCGGCCTCGGCCACGGAAACGACGCGCAGGCCCTCAGCCTCGGCCTTGGCACGGGACTTCGAGCCCTCGGCCAGGCCGATGCGGACGTCGACACCGGAATCGCGCAGGCTCAGGGAGTGCGCGTGGCCCTGGGAGCCGTAGCCGATGACCGCGACGGTGCGGCCCTGGATGATCGACAGGTCGGCGTCGTCTTCGTAGTACTTGGTGGTCGTCACAGGAGATCTCCTCGTTGGTGGATGTCTGTTGGGTGAAGGTCTGTTGAAGGTGATGGTTGGGGTGAGTTCTGGATTCAGCTCTTGGGGAGGGCGCGGTCCGTCATCGACTTGCCCCCGCGCCCGACGGCGATGGTGCCGGAGCGCACGAGCTCACGGATCCCGAAGGGCTCCAGGACCTCGAGCAGGGCGGACAGCTTGTCGGCCGCGCCGGTGGCCTCGATGGTCACCGAGTCCGTGGACACGTCCACCACGGAGGCGCGGAAGAGCTCGACGGCCTGGACCACCTGGGACCGGGACGCGGCATCGGAGCGGACCTTGACCAGCAGGTGGTCGCGCTGGACGGAGCCACCGGACGAGAGTTCGACGACCTTGATGACGTTGACGAGCTTGTTCAGCTGCTTGGTCACCTGTTCCAGCAGGTCCCCCTCGGCATCCACCACCACGGTGATGCGGGACAGCCCGTCGAGTTCCGAGGTGCCCACGGCCAGCGAGTGGATGTTGAAGGCCCGGCGGGCGAAGAGGCTGGCGACGCGCGTCAGCACGCCCGGCACGTCCTCCACCAATACGGACAGCGTGTGTCGTGCCATGGTCAGTCCTCCTCGTCCCAGTCCGGGGTCATGTCCTTGGCCACTTGGATCTCACTGTTGCCCACGCCGGAGGGGACCATCGGCCACACCATGGAGTCGCGGGAGACCACGAAGTCGACGACCACGGGGCGGTCGTTGATCGCCAGGGCCTGTTCGATCGTGGCGTCCAGGTCGTCCTCGTTCTCGCACCGCAGGCCGACGCAGCCGTAGGCCTCTGCGAGCTTGACGAAGTCCGGCACCCGGATGGTGTCGTGCCCGGTGTTCAGGTCCGTGTTCGAGTAGCGGGACTCGTAGAACAGGGTCTGCCACTGGCGGACCATGCCCAGCGAGGAGTTGTTGATGATCGCCACCTTGATCGGGATCTTGTTGATCAGGCAGGTGGCCAACTCCTGATTGGTCATCTGGAAGCAGCCGTCCCCGTCGATGGCCCAGACCACGCGGTCCGGGTTGCCGACCTGGGCGCCCATGGCGGCGGGGACCGCGAAGCCCATGGTCCCGAGTCCGGCGGAGTTCAGCCATTGGTGGGGGCGCTCGTACTGGACGAACTGGCTGGCCCACATCTGGTGCTGCCCCACCCCGGCCACGTACACGGCCTCGGAGCCGGAGTGCTGAGAGAGCCGCTCGATGACCTTCTGCGGGTTCATCAGGCCGTCCTCGGTGGGCGTGTAACCCATCGGGTAGGTCTCGCGGAGCCGGTTCAACACGGTCCACCACTCGGCCAGGTCCGGTTCCCCGGCCTCGGCATGGGCGTCCCGCACGGCCTCGGTGAGCTCGGGGATGATCTCCTTGACGGAGCCCACGATCGGCACGTCCGCCGTACGGTTCTTGGAGATCTCGGCCGGGTCGATGTCAGCGTGGATGACTTTGGCCTTCGGCGCGAAGGAGTCCAGCTGGCCCGTGACCCGGTCGTCGAAGCGAGCCCCGAGCGTGATCAGCAGATCGGACATCTGCAGGGCGGAGACGGCGGCCACGGAACCGTGCATGCCCGGCATGCCCAGGTGCTGCTCATGGGAGTCCGGGAAGACGCCGCGCGCCGTCAGGGTGGTCACGACCGGCGCTCCGGTCAGTTCGGCCAGTTCGGCCAGTTCAGCGCTGGCATGGCCGCGGGAGACGCCGCCGCCCACGTACAGGACCGGACGCTCGGCCCGCTGGATGAGCCGCGCCGCCTCCCGGACCTGCTTGGAGTGGCCGCGGACCACCGGCCGGTACCCCGGCAGGTCGATCTTCGGGGGCCAGGAGAACTCCATCATGGCCTGTTGGGCATCCTTGGCCACGTCCACCAGGACGGGGCCGGGACGGCCGGTGGTGGCGATGTGGAAGGCCTCGGCCATGGCCTGGGGGATGTCGGCGGCCTTCGTGATCAGCCGGGAGTGCTTGGTGATCGGCATGGTGATGCCGACGATGTCCGCCTCCTGGAATGCATCGGAACCGATGGCCGTCGAGGCGACCTGACCCGTGATGAACACGCAGGCCTGGGAGTCCATGTGGGCATCCGCAATGGCCGTCACGAGGTTGGTGGCACCGGGACCCGACGTGGCGATCGCCACGCCGGGCCGGCCCGCCGCCAGGTAGTAGCCCTGGGCGGCGTGGCCCGCGCCCTGCTCGTGGCGCACCAGGATGTGACGGATGGTGGTGGAGTCCATCAACGGGTCATAGGTCGGCAGGATGGCTCCGCCCGGAAGACCGAAGACGTCCGTCACGCCCAGTTCCTCCAGCGCCCGCACGATCGCCTGTGACCCGGTCATCTGCACCGGCTCGACGACCCGGTTGGGGCCGGGGACCAGACTGTCGGCCGGCGGCTCGTTCCTGCCCCGCTTGTCGCGGGCCGAATGGGATGGCATCACCGACGGGGTGATGCGAGATCCGTTGCTCATTGCTGTGCCTTCTTCGTCACTGCTAGTCCGATGGCTACTCAAAGCCCCTTGGGTGCCCGGCCCGGGTGTCCCCCGGGTCGTCCGCCTGCTGGCGGAGAAACCAGTGAAGCCGATGTGGGGGCCGGCCTCGTTCCGCTTCCCCAACAAAAAAACCCCGACGG
>NZ_JALDXU010000081.1:0-14742 GCF_032154715.1 Citricoccus sp.
ATCCCGGGAAAACGGGGCGTTCTCGACCGATAGGTTCATCAGGGTGGGGGACAGAGCCGTCACCGTCCCGGCGGCCGGGGCGGAAGGTCCTCGTCCCGGCCGATCAGGACGTCCCCGACCGGGGCTCCCCGCTTCTGGTGGCTGGCCTTGTTGAGGAAGTACGTCAGCACCCACAGGGCGATCCCGAGGACCATCAGCCCGCCGGCGATCTGATAGACGATGGGATCCCGGTCCACCCAGGGCCCCGCCAGGAACAGGGAGAAGAGTCCCGCGAGGTAGGGCAGCACGGTGGGGGAGTTGAAGGCTCTCTTCGTGTGCGAGCTCGATTCCGGGTCCGCGCGCCGCCGGCGCCGCAGCACGATGCAGGCCACGTTCACCACGGTGAAGACGCAGAGCAGCAACAGGGCGGTGGTGCTGGAGAGGTTGGTGACGATGTTGCTCTCGGGGTCACTGGCGACGTACCAGATGAGGAACAGGGCCAGGATGGTGGTGAAGATGATCGCGACCCAGGGGGTGCGGCGGACCCGCAGCACCTTGCCCAGCGGCCGCGGCAGCACGTTCTGCTTGGCCATGCCATAGACCAGCCGGCTGGCCATCAGCATGTTGATCAAGGCGGTGTTGGCCACGGCGAACACGGCCAGGAACGGGAAGATCCGGTCCACGGGGAAGCCCGGCGAGCCCTGCTTCACCACTTCGAGCAGCGCCTCTCCCTCGGCCTCACCGATCGTGGCCAGCTCGGTGGGGGACAGCACGGCCACGGCGGAGATGGCCACCAGCATGTAGAAGATCACCGCGAGGCCCAGGCCGGTCAGCATGGTCCGGGGGAAGATGCGGACGGGATCCTTGGTCTCCTCGACCATGTTCACCGAGTCCTCGAAGCCCACCATGGCGAAGAAGGCGATGGAGGTGGCGGCGGTGACGGCGAGGAAGAGCCCCTTGTCATTGTTGTCCTGGAACACGAAGATCTGGCTCAGGTCCGAGCCGCCCTGGGCCATGGCGAAGAACCCCACGCCGATCACGATGCACAGGGCCGTCATCTCGACCAGCGTCAGGACCACGTTGAACTTGATGCTCTCGCCCACACCGCGCAGGTTGATCAACGCCAGCAGCACCATGAAGCCCAGGGCCACCCCCATCACCGCGCCGGGGCTCGCCTCGCCCATCCAGCCGTTGACCTCCAGCCCGCCGAAGAAGTTCTGCGCCAGCACGTTGGCCGAGGTGGACGCACTGGTGATGCCGGAGCACACCACGGCGAAGGCCACCAGGAACGTGACGAAGTGGATGCCGAAGGCCTTGTGCGTATAGAGCGCGGCCCCGGCCGCCTGCGGGTAGTGGGTGACCAGCTCCAGGTAGGAGAAGGCGGTCATGGTGGCCACGGCGAAGGCCAGCAGGAACGGCAGCCACAGGATGCCGCCGACCATGCCGGCCATCTCACCGGTGACCGCGTAGATCCCGGCCCCCAGCACGTCGCCGACGATGAACAGCAGCAGCAGCTTCGGCCCGAGGACCCGTTTGAGTTCGCCCTCACCCTCCTCTGGAGGGGCGCTGGGGACGTCCGGCGTAGTGGTACTCATGGCTGCCTCCGACATCTGCACAGGTCACACGCGTGTTCGCAGTGTGGCCCGCACAGGTTGCGGCGGTCAATGACTCACTGGTCACTCGAAGCGCGCGCCGGACTCCCTGCTCATCTGCTCCACGGACGTGTAGGCATCCCGAGCCAGTGCGGACCACAGCTTGATGGCCAGCTGGGGATCGGACTCCTCCAGGGCGGAGATCACCTGGGCGGTGAGCACCCGGGTGGTCACCGGGCCCATGGCGCGCACCGTGGTGAGCTGCCGGCCGGCCTGACCGAGGGCGATCTCGCCGAAGATCATGCCGGGGGAGAGGTAGGCCTGCCGGTAGCGCCTGCCGCCGGAGCCCTGGCTGGTGAGCTCGACCTGGCCGGCGGTGATGAAGTAGATCCCGCCGAACGGCTGCCCCGCCCGGCGGATGACCTGCCCGGCCCGGTAGTGGCGGGTCTCCATGAACGCGGAGAGCGTGAGGGCGTCCTCCTCGTTGAGCATCTCCAGCAGGGGGGACCGCTTCGGCTCCTGATCGCCGGTGGGCACCAGATCCGGTGCATGGCGGGCCAGCATCCGCTGTTCGATCCACTCCAGGGCGAGGGACCGGGAGAGGAACAACCGGAATTCGGGCTCGACGGCGTCCACCGTGCCGTCTCCGTCCAGGTCGGCGGGGGCCAGGTCCGAGACGGCGGCGTCCGAGGTGAAGCTGTCGACCGCACCTCCGGCGAGGCCACCCCCGGCGCCTCCGCCGGAGGCTCCGGCTCCGGCAGCGTTGGCGGTGGCGGGCGTGGACCAGGTGGTGGTCTCCGGCATCGGGTCCGGCAGGGCACCGTCCTCCGTGTCCGCCGCGTAGTCCAGCAGGGACTGGGTGAGTGCGGTGTCGTCGTCCACGAGGATCAGGTCGCGGTGGTCCTCCAGGAAGTTGCGCACCACATGGGTGAGCATCCGGGCCGCGGCCCTGCCGAAATCATCCACCTTGCGCACGTCCACCACGAGGGTGCGGACGGAGGCGGGCAGCCCGACGGCGGCGCGGGCCAGGGTCTCAGCCTCGGCGAAGCCGATGTCGCCGCCGATCTCGATGATGCGGCATTCCGGTCCGTGCACCTCGAGGGCCTGCAGGGCCTCGACGCTGCGGGGGACGCTGGAGGGCGCCTCGGACAGGTCGTACCGGGCCCGGATGGTGGAGCGGCCCAGGGGCGGGACGTCGCCGTAGTGCAGGCCGAAATCCGTGGCGATCTGTTTGATGGCCATGCCGCCGCGCACGGACATCCCGTGCTCGTCCAGGGGCGGGGAGAAGACCCCGACGCCCATCTGCCCGGGCACCACCACGAGCAGCCCGCCGCCGACCCCGGACTTGGCCGGCAGGCCGACCTCGATGGCCCAGTTGCCGGCGTCGTCATACATCCCGCACGTGGACATGACGGAGAGCACCCACCGGACCACCTGCGGGGAGAAGACTCGCTCCCCGGTGGCCGGGTTCACGCCCTGGTTCGCCAGGGTCGCGGCCATCATGGACAGGTCCTGGGCGGTGACCAGGATGGAGCACTGGCGGAAGTAGTCCTGCAAGGAGGGCTCGGGGTCGGATTCGAGGATCCCGAAGGAACGCAGCAGCCAGGCCAGGGCCCGGTTGCGGTGGCCGGTCTTGTCCTCGGCCTTGAAGACGGGCTCCGAGACCTTCAGGCCCCGTCCGGCGGCGTCCGAGAAGGTGTTCACGATCCGGCCGATGCGGTCGCGCCCGCCGCGGCCCTTGATGAGCGAGGTCGTGGTGATGGCCCCGGCGTTGATCATGGGGTTGTCCGGCCGACCGGTGCCTGCCTGCAGGGAGATCTCATTGAACGGGTCGCCGGAGGGCTCGACGTCGATCTTCTCGTGCACCTTGTCCGGGCCGAGGTCCTCCAGGGCCATGCCGTAGGTGAAGGCCTTGGAGATCGACTGGAGGGAGAACGGATGCTCGGCGTCCCCGGAGGCGTAACAGTGGCCCTCGACGGTGGTCAGGGCCAGGCCGAACAGATTCCGGTCCATGGAGGCGGCGGAGGGGACAGCCTGGTAGGTGGTGCCCTCGTCCACGGGGCGGATCTGGTCGACCAACCGGTCAAGGTAGTCCTGCACGGGGGATCTCATGACCCCCAGCCTAAGGGCCTGACGGTCAGTACCCCGCCTCCGCGTCCACCCGTCCCTCCAGCGCGAAACCCCCGGCGCGGGCGGCGAGGTTCCGCTCACTGCGGGCGTTGATCAACGGGATGCACATCTGCGGGGTGTCCGCCGTGTGGGGGGTGATCAGGCAGCGCGGCTCGGCCCACAGCGGGTGGCCGTCCGGGAGCGGCTCCGGATCGGTGACGTCCAGCCCCGCACCGCGAATGGACCCGGCGGCCAGCGCCGCCACCAGGGCATCGGTGTCCACGAGGGTCCCGCGGGCGATGTTCACCAGGATGGCGGTGGGGTCCATCAGCTCCAGTTGGCGGGCCCCGATCATGCCGCGGGTCTCGTCCGTGGCGGCGGCCGCGATCATCACGACGTCGGCGCCCGGCAGGACCTCGTCCAAGCGGTCCTGCGTGACGGTCCGGTTCGCTCCGGGCACCTCGTCATCCGTCCTCCGGACCATGGTCACGGCGGTGTCCCAGGTCTTGAGCAGGCGCAGGTACTCGCGGGCGATCCCGCCCCCTCCGACCACCACGCAGTTCAGCCCGTTCAAGGTAGTGCCGCCGCCGGGACCCCACCCGGTGGCGCGGACCCGCTCGGGCAGATCCCGCAGCAGGGCGAGCGTGAGCGCGAGGGCGTGCTCGGCCACGGGCGGCGCGTAGACGCCCTTCGCGGAGGTCCACTGGAGATCCGTCCGTTTCCGGATCAGCGGCACGTACCGTTCGATGCCGGCGAACGGCAGCTGGATCCACCCGAGCGACGGGTTGGCCGCCAGGATGGCCTCGACATCCTCGACCGGCACCGGGTACACCATCATCAGCGCGGTCGCGGACCCGTCCCCGTAGGGTGCGTCGGCATCGCTGGGCACCACCGAGCCGCCGACGTCGGCCGCGGCCTGCGCCGGTCCGGCGTGCGCCTCGCGGTAGGGGCCGTCCCGGCGGGCATCGGCCGGTGGGTAGAACAGGACCCTGTCCGGTCCGGTGGCGGCGGGGTTCACGGCAGCTGACTCGGTCATGCCGCCATGCTGTCACAACCGGAGGCCACCGGTGCGTTGGCGACGGCTTGATGCCGACGGGGCAGGTCCTTAGGGTCGGGGACATGAACGGATCTGCGAACCACTCAGAGAACCAGACCGACCTCAACGCCAGCGGCGGGGGTGCGGGGGCCGGCCAGCTCGCCGCCGATGACCCCACGACCCGCCACCCGAAGGTCTCCCCACCGGAACAGGACCAGCCGGAGCCCGGACTGGATGTGAAGACGGACCCGGTGCCGGACATCGGCCTCGAGTCCTACCGGGGGCAGGGGCGCCTGGTCGGCCGCAAAGCCCTGGTGACCGGGGGCGACTCCGGGATCGGCGCCGCCGTGGCCATCGCCTTCGCCCGGGAGGGCGCGGACGTGGCGATCGCCTACCTGCCGGCCGAGGAGGAGGACGCCCAGCGTGTGGGCGGCGCCATCGAGGAAGCGGGTCGGACCGCGGCCGCGCTGCCCGGGGACCTGATGGACCGGCCGTACCGGGAGGGAGTCGTGGACGCCGCCGTGGAGAAGCTCGGCGGGCTGGACATCCTGGTGAACAACGCCGGCAAACAGGTGGTCTCCGACTCCCTGGAGGACCTGAGCGATGAACAGGTGCACGAGTCCTTCCAGATCAACATCATGTCCATGTTCACGCTGTCGCGTGCCGCCCTGAAACACATGGGACCCGGTTCCACCATCGTCAACACCACGTCCATCCAGGCGTATGAGCCGTCGCCGAACCTGCTCGACTACGCGTCCACGAAGGCCGCGATCAACAACTTCACCAAGGGCCTGGCCCAACAGGTGGCGGCGCGCGGCATCCGCGTCAACGCCGTGGCACCGGGGCCGGTCTGGACCGTCCTGCAGGTCTCGGACGGCCAACCCAAGGAGAAGCTGCCGACCTTCGGGCAGAGCACCCCGCTGGGCCGTGCCGGTCAGCCGGTGGAGATGGCCCCGGCGTTCGTGTTCCTGGCCTCCGGGGAGTCCAGCTACGTCACCGGGGACACCCTCAACGCCAATGGCGGCACCCCCACGCCCTGATGCTCGGCGGGCGGTCCACAATGGGAGGATGAGTTCCCGCACCCAGTCCGGCCCCTTCGATCTCGATCGCCTGGGCGCCGGCCTGGTCTTCAGCGACTCCCTGCCGGACCTGCGCCGGGCACTGGACTCGGAGCGCCTCGCCGTGGTGCAGGCGCCACCGGGCACCGGCAAGACCACGCTGGTGCCGCCGGCCGCGGCGAATCTGTTGGTCCAGCAGAAGGATCTGATGGACCGGCAGAAGGTCATCGTCACCCAGCCCCGGCGGGTGGCGGCCCGCGCCGCCGCCCGCCGTCTCGCGGCCCTGGACGGCACCGGGCTCGGGAACCGGTCCGGCTACGTGGTCCGGGGCGAACGCCGGACGGGCGCGGAGACCCTGGTGGAGTTCGTGACCCCCGGCGTGCTGGTCAACCGGCTGCTGAGCGATCCCGGGCTGGACGGCATCGGCGCCGTGATCCTGGACGAGGTCCACGAACGCGATCTCGAGACGGACCTGTTGTTCGGCATGCTCGGGGAGGTGGCCCAGCTGCGCCCCGAGCTGCTGCTCGTGGCGATGTCCGCGACCCTGGACGCGGCGCAGTTCGCCGCCCGCCTGGGGGAGGGCGCCGGCCGGTCCGGCCCCGCTCCCGTGGTCGACTGCCCTGCCGCACTGTTCCCCGTGGACATCCGTTACCGCCCCGCCACCGGGCGCCGCCAGGACCTGCGCGGCGTGAGCCGTGACTTCCTCGACCACGTCGCGCGGTGCGCCGCCGAGGCTCATGCCGAGGTCCGCGCGGCCGAACCGGGGACCGACGCCCTCGTCTTCGTCCCCGGCGCCGGTGAGGTGGCGCAGACGGTATCCCGGCTCCGGGATCTGACGTCCGGCACAGACATCCTGCCCCTGCACGGTCAGCTGCCGGCCGCTGAACAGGACCGGGCCGTCGGCGGGCGCGAGCCCTCCGCTCCGGACCGGCCCCGGATCATCGTGTCCACCTCCCTGGCCGAGTCGTCCCTGACGGTGCCGGGAGTCCGGCTTGTGGTGGATGCCGGGCTGGCCCGCGAACCCCGCCGGGACACCGCCCGCGGCATGACCGGGCTGGTGACGGTGGCCGCCGCACAGTCCTCCGCCGATCAGCGCGCCGGCCGTGCCGGTCGCCTGGGCCCCGGCACCGTCGTCCGCTGCTATGACCGCAGCACTTACGGGACCGCGCCAGCGCAGCCGACGCCCGCGGCCGCCGTCGCCGATCTCACCGGTGCCGCCCTGGTGCTGGCCTGCTGGGGTGCGCCCGCCGGAGAGGGCCTCGTGCTGCCGGAGCCGCTGCCGGAATCCTCCCTGGCCGAGGCCCTCGAGACGCTCACGGCCCTGGACGCCATCGGCCCCGCGGGCCGCGCCACCGACCACGGGCGCCGCCTCGCCGCGATTCCCGCCGAGCCGCGGTTGGCCCGCGCCCTGCTCGACGGCGGTCGGCTGGTGGGTGCCCGTGCCGCCGCCGAGGTGGTCGCCCTGGTGACCTCTGACGTTCGGCCCGAGGGGGCCGACCTGACGGTGTCCCTGCAACGGCTGCATGCGGCGGGGCGGGGCGAGGCCGAGGCCGGCCGGTGGCGTCGGGAGACCGAGCGCTTCGAGCGGCTGGCTGGCCGGACTGGCTCGAAGGGCCGGGGCGAGACTCCGGTGCCGCAGGAGTCGGCGGTGGGCGCCGTCGTCGGGCTGGCCTGGCCCGAACGCCTGGCGCGGTGGGTCCCGGACGCCGCCGGTGCTGGCGGGGCCAGCGGTGGCAGTGGCGGCCAGTCCGGTGGGATCTACCTGCTGGCCTCCGGGACCCGGGCCGCGCTGCCGCCGGGCAGCCCGCTGGCCGGATCGGACTGGCTAGCGGTCGCCGAGGTCTCGCGTGCCGAGGGGAGGGACGCCGCCGGCACCGGAGCCGTGATCCGGGCCGCGGCCCCCGTGGACGCCACCCTGGCCGAACGGCTCGCCGGACCCCTCTACCGGGACGAGCAGACCGCCACGTGGCAGGACGACCGGGTGGTCGGCCGGGCCGTGAAGGCGGTGGGGGCGATCCTGCTGTCCGAGACGCCGGTGAAGCCCGACCGCGCCTCTGGACAGGCCGCCGTCGTACGTCTGCTGGCCGAGCGGGGTCCCGAGGCCATCGGTCTGACCGCCGAGGCCAGTCTCGGTGCCGACGCGCTGCGCCGCCGTCTGGATCTGCTGCACCGGACGCGGGGGGAGCCGTGGCCGGACATGTCCTCGGCGGCGCTCGCGGCGGGCTGGGAGGACTGGCTCGCCCCCGAGGTGGAGAAGCTGGCCGGCGGAGCCACAACGGGTTCCCTGGACCTGGCCTCGGCCCTGCGGCGGTTGCTGCCGTGGCCGGAGGCGGCGCGGTTGGATGAGCTGGTGCCCGAGCGCCTGCCCGTGCCCAGCGGCCGTACCGCGAAGATCGACTACCCGGCTGTGGAGGCCGGCGGCGAGGCCGAGGGCGACGCCGGCACTCCGGTGGTGGCGGTCAAGCTCCAGGAGTGCTTCGGGCTGGCCGAGACCCCGCGGCTGGTGGACGGCCGGGTGCCGGTCGTCTTCCACCTGCTCTCTCCGGCGGGCCGGCCCCTGGCCGTCACCGGCGACCTGGCCTCGTTCTGGTCCGGACCCTACGCCCAGGTCCGGGCGGAGATGCGGGGCCGCTACCCCAAGCACCCATGGCCCGAGGACCCTTGGGCCGCGCCGGCCACGGCGAAGACGAAGAGGGCTCAGAACATGACGCAGCACGGGAGCCATCGGTGACGGTAGGCATGGCCGTGCTCAGCTCGCCTGAGATCATTCCGCGCAGCATGAATGCTCCGAGGACCTCGAGCTGCCGTACGTGAAGTGCAGCTTGTCCGGCAAGGGTTCATGCTCCGCTCCTGAGATGCTGTCAACATGAACGCTCAGCAGCCCACGGAAGATGCCGGCTCCTTCATCGATAGCACGCCCCTGGCCGAGAAATCTCCGCGGCATGTCATTGTCTTTCCCGGAGGTGGGTACGCCGGCTATGCGGAGAACGAGGCGGAACCCATTGCGGAGTGGTTGCGCCAGTTCGGCCTCTCGGCGAGTGTGTTCCGTTATCCCGTGCGTGAACGGCACCCCACCCCGGTGGACGCAGTCCAATCCGAGGTGCGCCGGATCAGGGCAAGCGGCATCGAGCGGGTCGCTCTGATGGGATTCTCCGCCGGGGGCCATGTGGCCGGTCATGCCGCCCTGGCCGCCGGGGCATCTGGGTCCGAGCGCGTTGATGCAGTGATCCTCGGCTACCCGGTGGTGTCCATGGAACTGGACACAGATCCGGGCAGCCGACGAGAGCTCCTGGGCCCCACACCCCGAACTGAGGACCGGCTCGCAACGTCCCTGGACCGCCTGGTGACCGAGGCAGCCCCGCCGTTTTTCATCTGGCACACCGCCGACGACTCCTCGGTGACGGTAGAGCACGCATATCTGCTGGCCCAGGCCTTGGCACGGCACGGTGTGTCCCACGCGCTGCACGTCTTCTCCACGGGGCGGCATGGGCTCGGGTTGGCCCAGGGCAGAGGTGAACCGGAGGCTTGGCCGGCCTTGTGCGCCGCCTGGTTGTCATCGCGTGGATGGCTCGACGGCCTCCACGCACCTGACGCGGCCGGCGCCTGACAGCACCACCGATCTTAGGTGCACTCCAGGTGCGGGGACTAGGCTGGCTCGAACCGAAAAATTGGTGCAACCAATTTTTTGACGAGACCTGCATCACGTGAGTAAAGTTATCTTTATTGGTTGAACCAATCTCACGATGTGGACGGAGAACGTCATGGCACGGGATCTCGGCGGACTGGTCGAGGCGTTGCTCGACGAAGTGACGCCGGATGCGGCCGGCCGCTTGAAGCTGCCGCCGGAACGCGAGCTGGGAGTGTCGCTGGACGTGAGCCGGAATATGCTGCGCGAGCAGCTGGGTACGTTGGAGACTTTGGGGTTCGTCAACCGCACCCAGGGGCGGGGCACCTTCCTTGACGCTCCGGACGCAGCCTTCACCCAGTTGTACTTCCGGTTGGCGCTGCGATTGGGCCACATCACCGAGGACCAGTTCGGCCAGGCCCGCCGGATGCTGGAGCAGGCAGTGGTGGAGGAGGCCGTCAAGACTGCTAGCGATCGCGACCTGGAGCGGTTGCGGACCGAGGTCGATCGGATGGTCGATGCCTCGGCGGCCGGTGATGTCACCACGGCGACCGCCGCGGACTTTGCCTTCCACCGTTACCTCTACCGCATCGTCGACAACCCGGTGTTCAACTTTATGCATGACGGACTCAGCCACGTGCTACGTGATGTGGTCGCCGAACGGCGGGCTCAGGCGGCCGAGGTGGAGCAGCCGGGACCGGACGGCCGCCGGGAGGTCGACATCGTGCACTACGAGCTCGTCGAGGCCCTGGAAGCCCGGGACGTGGAGGCCGCTCGGCGGGCCACCCGCAGGCACTTTGAGGTCTGGTCCAGCTTGACCTCGAACTGACCGGGTCGTAGTCCCACTCAACAACATCAACCCCTCGGGCGGCGCCTCAGGCAGACGCCGTCCGGTAGATCAGTGCGGCCATTTTGGCCCGAAGGGAAGACCAGTCATGAGCAGTGAACATGTTGCGTTCGTCGGCGTGGGAGCGATCGGATTACCGATGGCCGCGCAGATCGCGGCCCGGGGGTTCCCGGTGGTAGGTGTGGACCCGTTCCCCGCCGCCCGTGACCGCGCCAACGAGGAAGGCCTGCCCAGCGCGGCGCGATTCACCGAATTGGAGCAACGCCCGGACCTGGTGATCGTCATGGTCGCCAGCCCCGAACAACTGGCCGATCTAGTCACCGAAGCGGTCGCCGGCGACGTGCAGGACCAGGCCTGGGTCGTCATGAGCACTGTGGGCCCCGAGGCCATCCGCCGGGAGGGCCAGCGTCTGGAGGCCGCCGGTGCCCGCGTGGCGGATGTGCCGGTGACCGGCGGTGTGGCCCGCGCGCGCACCGGTGAACTGACCCTCTTCGCCGCGGCGGAGCCCGCCCTGCTCGAGCAGGTGCGCCCGGTCCTGGAGTGCCTGGGCACCGTACGCCCGGTGGGGGAGGACCTCGGCGAAGGCCAGGCTGTGAAGGTCGTCAACCAGCACCTGTGCTCGGTACACATCGTGGCCGCCGCTGAGGCCATGCATCTGGCCCACGAGTTGGGGATGGACCCGGCGAAGGCACTGGACCTCGTGGGCTCCGGAGCCGGCGCCTCGTGGATGCTCTCCGACCGTGGACCCCGCATGCTGGCCGACACCGACGTCGCCGTGACCAGCACCATCAACATCTTCGTCAAGGACAGCGGACTGGTGGCCGAGGCCGCCGACGGGGTTGGAGCGCAGATTCCCTTGCTGCGCGTCGCCCAAGAGCGCTATCACCGCGCCGTGGAGCTGGGGCTGGCCCAGCGTGACGATTCCCGTGTCATCGAGACCTATTCCACCCGCTGACCGACCACCGACCTACCCGGACGAAAGAGACGAAAGAGAAGTCCCGTGAGCCCCACATTCTTGTTGCTCCTGGCAGTCGCCGCCGTTGCGCTCTTGCTGGTGCTGGTCATCAGATTGAAGTTCCCCGCTTTCATTTCCCTGCTGCTGGTGTCCGTCCTGACTGCCCTAGCAGCCGGCATCGGCCCGCACGAGGTCATTCCCTTGATCATGGAAGGTCTTGGCGGGACCCTGGGCAACGTGGCCCTGCTCGTGGGACTGGGCGCGATGCTTGGAGCCATCATCGAACGCACCGGCGGCGCGGAAGTCCTGGCCAAGACCTTCACCGCGAAGCTCGGTCCCCGCAGAGTGGGACCGGCCCTTCTGCTGGCCTCGTCGATCATCGCGATCCCGATCTTCTTCGATGTCGCCTTCATCATCCTCATCCCCATCATCTACAGCTTCTCGAAGGCTGCCGGGATGAAGAATCCCATGGTGTACGGGTTGCCCCTGGCGTTCATGTTGTTCATCCACGTGACGATCCCGCCCCACCCCGGGATCGTCGGTAGCGTGGCCGTCACCGGCGGCGACGCCGGAGTCGTAACCCTGTTCGGCTTGCTGATCTGTGTGCCCGTGGGGGTGGTGTCCTACTACCTGTCCCGGTGCATGACCGCCCGCCACTACTCGATGCTTCCGGAGACCCAGGAGAACTACGACAACTTCGGCACGAGAGATTCTCCTGCTGGGCCTGCTGGAACCGGTAGTGGTCACGCCCCCGGGGCCACCATGGCAACCGCGGTGACCACTGCCCCGGCCAAGACCCTTCCCTCGGCAGGAGCGGTGATCTTCACGATCCTGTTGCCGGTTCTCATGATCGGTCTCGGGACTGTCGGAGCCATCTTCGTCGAGCCGGAAAGCACCCCGGCAAACATCTTGAAGTTCATCGGCGCCCCTGCCTTCGCGTTGCTGACCTCATCGCTTGTGGCCCTGTTCCTGCTGGCCGTGCGCAATGGCTGGTCGATCCCCGAAACCGGGCACATGATGGACGCCGCTCTCGCCCCGGCCGCGATCGTCGTGTTCGTCACCGGCGCCGGCGGAGTCTTCGCCAAGGTCCTGACCGAAACCGGAATCGGAGAGGCCGTCTCCGGATCGATGTCCAGTCTGGGCATTCCACTGCTGTTGCTGGCCTTCCTGCTGGCCGCCATCCTGCGCGCAGCCCAAGGGTCGGCCACCGTCGCGGCCATCACCACGGCCGGTCTGCTGGCCAGCAGCATCAGCGCCGGCGGGTACACCACCGTGGAGATCGCCCTGCTCAATCTCGCCATCGGGTGCGGAGCCATCACGCTGTCCCACATCAACGATTCAGGATTCTGGATCGTGACCCGCTACCTCGGACTGTCTGTGGCGGATGGGCTCAAGACCTGGTCCGTGCTGGTCACGGCCATGGGTATCGCAGGATTCGCCGTCGTGGCCGGCCTCTGGGCCATCGTCTAACCACCACCAAACCCGACACACCAAGAGGTGAAGCTCATGGAAACAACCACTGAACCGACTTTGGTCGACGCCGAACGCCTGCAACGGATCAAGGAGGCTGCGTACCGCATCCGGACGAATGCCCTGATCCAGGCCGAGGTCCAGGGGCAGGGCTATATCGGCCAGGCCCTGGACATCGCCGACGTGCTGGCGGTGCTCTACGCCGACCAGCTCCGGCTGCGCCCGGAAGACCCCGAATGGGAGGGCAGGGACCGGTGCCTGCTCTCCATCGGCCACTACGCGATCGCCCTCTACGCCGCCTTGGCCGAGGCGAAGTTCTTCCCCCTGGAGGAACTCGAGACCTACGCCACGGACGACTCGCGCTTGCCGATGTCGGCCATGGCCTCCTACACCCCCGGGGTGGAGATCTCCGGCGGCTCCCTCGGTCACGGCCTGGTGATCGCCAACGGGGTGGCCCTGGGCCTGAGGCGCAAGGGCAATCCGGCCTTCGTCTACAACATCCTCTCGGACGGGGAGCTCAACGAGGGCTCCACGTGGGAGGCAGCCGCCGTCGCCGCCCATCACCGTCTGGACAACCTGATCGCGATCGTGGACTTCAACGACCAGCAGGCCGACGGCAAGTCCAGCCAGATGCTGGGCATGGACCCGATCGAGGCGAAGTTCACGTCCTTCGGCTGGATTGCCCGCCGCGTGGACGGCAACGACATCGCGGCCGTCCTCACCGCCCTGGAGGAACTGCGGGGCCTGGAGGCCACCCAGCCGCGCGTCCTGATCGCGGACACCAAGCTCGGCAAGGGCGTGGACTTCCTGGAAGACCGAGAGAAGCTGCACTTCATGACCGTCTCCCCTGAAGAATGGCCAATGGCCCACGACCGACTGAAGGAGTCGTCCCAAGCATGAGCACCACGACCACCACCACGACCGTTACCCCGAAGAAGCGGCTGACCTCCGATGCGATGAGTGCCTCTCTGGCGAAGGAGGGCCAGCGGGTCACCGCAGCTCCCCTGGGCCATGCCCTGGTCGAGCTGGCCCAGAGCGATGAGCGGGTCGTCGGGCTCTCGGCCGACCTGGCCAAGTACACCGACCTGCACATCCTGCGCGATGCGATGCCGGACCGGTTCTACCAAGTCGGCATGGCCGAGCAGGCCCTGCTGGGCATGGCGGCCGGGCTGGCCATGGAGGGCTTCGTGCCCTTCGCCTCGACCTACTCCGTCTTCGCCACGCGGCGGGCCTATGACTTCCTGTGCCTCGACATCGCCGAGGCCAACCTCAACGTCAACATGGTCTGCGCCCTGCCCGGGCTGACCACCGGGTACGGGCCCTCCCACCAGGCGACTGAAGACGTGGCCATCCTGCGGGGGATGCCCAACCTGACCATCGTGGATCCCTGCGACGCCGTGGACATCGAACAGGCCGTCCCGCAACTGGCCGCCCATGATGGCCCCACCTACACGCGGATCCTGCGCGGCAAGGTCCCGCGGGTGCTGGACGAGTACGACTACAGCTTCGAGCTCGGCAAGGCCAAGATGATCCGCGACGGCGCCGAGGTCCTGCTGATCTCCACCGGCCTGATGACCGAACGCGCCCTCGAGGCCGCCCGTCAGCTCGAGGCCGACAAGGTCGACGTGGCCGTTCTCCACGTCCCCACCCTCAAGCCCCTGGACGAGGACACCATCCTGCGCGAACTCGCCAAGGACCGCCTCGTGCTCACGTGCGAGAACCATACGATCATCGGCGGACTCTTCGACGCCGTGGCCCATGCCGCCATCCGTGACGGCATCTTTCGGCAGATCACCCCGATCGGACTGCCGGACGAGTTCTTGGACGCAGGCGCCCTGCCCACGCTCAACGACCGCTACGGGGTATCCATCGCCAAGATCGTCGAGCGCATCAAGTCGTTGCTCCACCCGGGACACACCGAGCGCGTCGACTGACAGCCGGCGACCACGCGGACCAGGGGGCAGCCCTGGGCGGCGCGTAGCCATCGGTGTCCGGTCGACTGGCCCCTGCCCGTGTCCGTCACGGCAGGGGCCATGTGTGCACGGGGTTCCCGCCACGCATGTGCGTCCCG
>NZ_JALDXU010000082.1:0-14706 GCF_032154715.1 Citricoccus sp.
GTCGTCGTAGGGACTGGCCGGAGCCGGCCGGTGGGAATAGAACCGCAGCGCGCACAGCTGTGCCTGGAGGAAGAACCCCCGTGAAAGGTGCCCTGTGAGCTATCCGCTGTCCATCCTTGACCTGTCCACCGTCCTGCCCGGGCAGCCCGTCGCGGAGGCCGTGGCCGCCAGCGTCGAGTTGGCGCAGAAGGCCGAGGAACAGGGCTTCCACCGGATCTGGTTCGCCGAGCACCACAATTTCCCTTCCATCGCCTCCTCCGCCACCTCGGTGCTCCTGGCCCATGTGGCGGCCCACACGGAGAGGATCCGGCTGGGCTCGGGTGGCATCATGCTGCCGAACCACTCCCCCCTGGTGATCGCCGAGCAGTTCGGTACCCTGGCGGAGATCCACCCCGGCCGGATCGACCTCGGGTTGGGGCGCGCGCCGGGCACGGACCAGCGCACCATGATGGCCTTGCGCCGCGATCCCTCGGCGGCCGACACCTTTCCCCGGGACATCAAGGAGTTGCAGGGCTACCTGCGGGGCGAGTCCCTCATCCCGGGTGTGGATGCCTTCCCGGGGCACGGGACGAATGTCCCGCTCTACATCCTGGGGTCCTCACAGTACGGTGCCCAGCTCGCGGCGGCCCTGGGGCTCGGTTACTCCTTCGCCTCACACTTCGCTCCGCAGATGCTGGAACACGCGGCCACAATCTACCGCGACCGGTTCGAGCCGTCGGAGAGCCTCCCCGAACCACACTTCATCGCAGCGCTCAATGTCATCGCAGCGGACACCGAGGCCGAGGCGCATGCCCAGCTGGAGATCACGCACCGCCACCGCATCCGCCAGATGCTCGGCCGCGGCCGTGACCTGAGCGAGGAGGAGGTCACCATGCTCCTGCACTCCGCCGGCGGCGAGCAGGTGCTCTCCATGATGAAGTACACCGCGGTGGGCACCATCGAGACCGTCAGGGCCTACCTGGACGAGTTCCGTGAGCGCGTCCAGGCGGACGAGCTGATCATCACCAATGCCGCCCCGGACCTGGCGGCCCGGCACCGCACCCTCGAGTTGCTGGGCGAGCACGTCATCGGACGCTAGGAACCGTAGAAGTGCTTCTCGAAGACCTGACGGGCCTGGCGGGTGGACCGGAGATAGTCCTCCTCGAGTTCAGCGGCCTGACCCAGTTCGCACCCGCACCACCGGGCGATCGCCTCGAGGTCCTGGCGCTTCACCGAGAGCACGTCTGAGGACTTGCCGGACCACACGATGTTGCCGGCGCGCACCCGGGTGGCCAGGTGCCAGGCGCGGTCCAGGACCTCACCGTCCTCCGCCGGAAGGATCCCCTCACGGACAAGGGCCTCCAGAGCGGGGATGGTCCCGGTGGTGCGCAGCGCGGGATGGTCTGCCGCGTGTTGCAGCTGGAGCGTCTGCACCAGCCACTCCACGTCGGACAGCCCCCCGCGGCCGAGCTTGAGATGCCGTGCCGGGTCTGCCCCCCGCGGCAGCCGTTCGGCCTCCACGCGGGCCTTGATCCGGCGGATCTCGCGGATGGCCGCCGGTCCGGGGTCCCCGGCGTAGCGCACGGAGTCCGCCCAGGCGGTGAACTCCTCGGCCAACTCCGCGCTGCCCGCCACGGGCCGCGCCTTCAGCAGGGCCTGCACCTCCCAGATCTCGGCCCAGCGGCGGTAGTACTCACGGAAGGAGTCCAGAGACCGGGCCAACGGACCCTTCTTGCCCTCCGGCCGCAGGTCCGCGTCCATCACCAGCGGCCGCTCCCCCAGCACCGGGGGCCTGCACGGCCGGGTCAGCAGGGACATGACGAGCTTGGACAGGTCCACGGCCTGGCGTTGGGCCGCGTCCGGATCGGCACCGTCATGGGGCCGGTGGACGAACAGGACGTCCAGGTCGGAGCCGTAGGCGATCTCCCGGCCCCCCTGGCGTCCCATGGCCACGACCAGCAGGTCCGTGAGTTCGACGTCCCGGACCGTAGCCGGGTTCTTGGTCGCCTGCGTCCCCTTCGCGGTGGTGGTGTCCGCCGGACCGCCCGAGCGTCCCGTCCGCTGCTCGGGGTGGCCGAAGAGGGAGTTCTCCGCCACGTGCAGGGCCCCCAGCACGGCCGCGCGGTCGGCGTCGGAGAGGGCACGGCCCACGGTGTCCTGGTCCAGCAGTCCGGCGGCATCGGCGATCGCGGTCCGCAGGATCTCGCGCTGGCGGATGAGCCGTATCTGACGGATCGCCTCATCCGGATCGGGGTGCCGGGACATCTTGGCCTGGATCTCCTGCCACTGCGTCTCGAACGGCATGGGGACCAGTTCGCGGTCCCGTCCCAGCCAGGCGGCGGCCTCCGGAAGGTGCTCCAGCATGTCCGAGATGTAGGAGGAGAGCGAGAGGATCTGGCACAGCCGCTCGGCGGCCGCGGAGGAGTCCCGCAGCATGCCCAGGAACCACGGCGAGGAGCCCAGCGATTCCGAGAGCCGGCGGAATCCCAGCAGGCCGCCGTCGGGATTGGGGCCGTTGGCCAACCAGCCGAGCATCACCGGCAGCAGTTGGCGCTGCAGCGCCGCGCGGCGGGACACCCCGGTGCTGAGGGCCTCGATGTGCTTCACCGCGCCGGCAGGGTCCTGGTAGCCCAGGGCGGCGAGGCGCTGGCGCACCGCCTCCGGGGTGAGCTTGGCCTCGTCGGCGGACAGCGCCGCCGTGGTGGACAGCAGCGGCCGGTAGAAGATCTTCTCGTGCAGGGAACGCACCCTCTTGCGGGTCCGCTTCCACAGTGAGGTCAAGGCCGCGGCATCGGAGGGACCGGATTCGCCGGGGCCCCTTGCCGCCCGGGCCAGCACCCACAGGGCGTGCGGCTTGTCCGGCATGAGGTGGGTCCGGCGCAGGTGGACGAGCTGGATCCGGTGTTCGAGCAGCCTGAGGTACCGGTAGGCGCCGGCGAAGGACTCGGCGTCCGAGCGCCCGATGTAGGAACTGTTCTCCAGGGCGTCGATGGCGTCCAGGGTGTTGCGGACGCGGACGGACTCCTCAGTCTTGCCGTGGACGAGCTGGAGCAGCTGGACGGTGAACTCCACATCCCGCAGGCCGCCGGCCCCCAGCTTGATCTCCCGGTCCCGGTTCTGATGGGCGATGTTGTCCAGGACACGGCGCCGCATCCGCTGGACGGAGGAGACGAAGCCGTCCCGCTCCGAGCTGGTCCAGACCAGCGGCCAGATCGCGTCGATGTACTCCTGGCCCAGTTCCGGGTCGCCGGCGATGGGCCGGGCCTTGAGCAGGGCCTGGAACTCCCAGGTGTGCGCCCAGCGGCGGTAGTACTCCCCATGGGATTCCACCGTGCGGGACAGGACCCCGTCCTTGCCCTCGGGGCGCAGGTTCGCGTCGATCTCCCACAGCCCTTGCTCGGGGGCGGCCGCCGTCGCGTACTTCGAGATTCCGGAGGCCAGGGCCGTGGCGATGACCGCCGCGTGATGGTCGTCCTCCAGGGACGAGGCGTGGACGAAGATCACGTCCACGTCCGAGATGTAGTTCAGTTCTCGGGCGCCGCATTTGCCCATCCCGATGACGGCCAGGTCCACGCGGTCGGCGTCCTGGCCGAATTGTTCGACGGCGTCCGCCCGGGAGGCCGCGAGGCCGGCCTCGATCGCGGCGCCGGCCAGATCCGCCAGCCACGCGGAGACCGCGGGCTCCGCCGCCCGCGGATCCCGCCCGGTCAGGTCCTGGACGGCCAGGGCCGTGAGCTGCCGGCGATAGGCGATCCGCAGGGCCGCGGCCGCCTCCTTGCCGCGCAGCGTGGCCACCGGACGGGCAGCGGTGGCATCCGCCCCGACGGCCTCCAGAAGCAGCGTCCGCACGGGGGCAGGGTCCGCCGCGAGGCCGTCGGGACCCAGGACGGGAGCGGTGCGTGCTGCGCCGGCCGGGTCCACGAGCAGGTCGATGTGGTCCGGCCGGCGGATGAGGAACTCCCCCAGCGCCTCGGAGGCGCCCAGCAGCCGGGCGACCGCCCGGGAACGCGCCGGGTCCGCCAGCGCTCCGGCCAGGGCCGGCGCTCGCTCCAGCAGGCGGATGAGCAGGATCAGGGCCTGGTCCGGGTCCGGGGCATCGGCGAGGATGCGCACGATCTCGTGCTGGTCCAGAGATCCCAGTTCCGCGGACGCCAACAGGTCCCGGGCACGGGCCCAGTCGGAGAATCCGGCACTGACCAGGGACTTCCGTCCGGGCCCGCTAGGCTCCGTTGGCGGGACGATCATGCCGGATCAGAGGATACCGAGGTTGCGCTGCAGTTCGAACGGCGTGACCTCGACCCGGTACTCGTCCCACTCCTGGCGCTTGTTCCGCAGGAAGTTCTCGAAGACGGTCTCCCCGAGCACCTCTGCCACGAACTCGGAGTCCTCCATGATCCGCAGGGCGTCATGCAGGGTGCCGGGCAGCGAGTGGTGGCCCAGGGCCCGGCGTTCCGTGGAGGTGAGCGCGCTGATGTCCTCGGCGGCGGCCTCCGGCAACTCGTATTCCTCCTCGATGCCCTTCAGGCCGGCAGCCAAAAGGACCGCGTAGGTCAGGTACGGGTTGGCGGAGGCGTCGATGCCGCGGTACTCGACCCGGGCCGAGCCCGCCTTGTCCGGCTTGTAGAGGGGGACGCGGACCAGAGCGGAACGGTTGTTGTGGCCCCAGGACACGTAGGACGGAGCCTCCCCACCTCCCCAGAGACGCTTGTACGAGTTCACGAACTGGTTGGTGATGGCCGTGATCTCCATGCTGTGGTGCAGCAGTCCGGCGATGAACCGGCGGCCCGTGGTGGAGAGGTGAAACTCCGCGCTGGGCTCGAAGAAGGCGTTCGAATCGCCCTCGAACAGGGAGAAGTGGGTGTGCATCCCGGAGCCGGCGTGCTGGCCGAACGGCTTCGGCATGAAGGTCGCGTAATTGCCCTGGAGCTGGGCGACCTCCTTGATCACGGTGCGGAACGTCATGATGTTGTCGGCCGTCTGCAGCGCATCCGCGTAGCGCAGGTCGATCTCATTCTGGCCGGGACCGGACTCGTGGTGGCTGAATTCCACCGAGATGCCGATCGCCTCGAGCATGTTGACCGCGTGTCGGCGGAAGTCCGTGGCGACGCCTCCGGGCTCGTGGTCGAAGTACCCGGCCTGGTCCACCGGGACGGGCTGGCCGTCCGATCCGGGTTCCTTGGACTGGAGGAGGTAGAACTCGATCTCGGGGTGCGTGTAGAACGTGAAGCCCATGTCCGCGGCGCGGGACAGCTGACGGCGCAGCACCTGGCGGGGATCGGCGGCGGAGGGCTCCCCGTCCGGGGTGAGCACGTCGCAGAACATCCGTGAGGTGGGCTCGTCCTCACCGCGCCACGGCAGGATCTGAAAGGTCGAGGGATCCGGCTGCAACAGCATGTCGGACTCGAAGATCCGGGTATAGCCGTCGATCGAGGACCCGTCGAAGCCCAGTCCCTCGGCGAAGGCCCCCTCGACCTCGGCCGGAGCCAAGGCGACCGACTTCAGCGTGCCGGTCACGTCGGTGAACCACAGTCGCACGAAGCGCACGTCCCGGTCCTCTATGGTCCTGAGGACAAACTCCTGTTGGCGATCCATGTCTCTGGCGGCCTCCTGTCGGATCGTGCGAATGCTCCCACTGTAGTGTGCCGGGCCCGGTCAGCGCCGAAAGACGGGCCGCTAGACTGCGGCCATGGCTGAGAAAGAAACCGCACCCTACGCCGCACCGGCTCCTGCCCGCTACCGCACTGTGCACCTGCAGAAGGCCAAGGATGAGGGACGGCGCTTCGCGATGCTCACGGCGTACGACTTCCAGATGGCCCAGGTCTTCGACGATGCCGGCATCGAGACGATCCTCGTGGGCGACTCGGCAGCCAACACCATGATGGGCCATGCCACCACGCTGCCGATCACGCTCGACGAGATGATCGTCTACGCCGGATCCGTGGTCCGGGGCACCCGACACGCCATGGTGCTGTGCGACCTGCCCTTCGGCTCCTACGAGTTGTCCCCGCAGCAGGCGACCGAGAGCGCCATCCGGCTCGTCAAGGAGGCCGGAGTCCACGCCGTGAAGATGGAGGGAGGCGTCCGCTACGCCGAGCACGTGCGCATGATGACGGACGCCGGGGTCCCGGTCATGGCCCATATCGGCTTCACCCCGCAATCCGAGAACGTCCTGGGCGGCTACCGGGTCCAGGGCCGGACCGAGGGCGCGGCCGAGGCGATGGTGCGCGAGGCCACGGTGCTGCAGGATGCCGGTGCCTTCGCCGTGCTGATGGAGATGGTCCCCTCGGACATCGCCCGGCAGGTGGACGAGTCGCTGCGCGTGCCCACCGTCGGCATCGGGGCCGGGTCCGCCACCACCGGCCAGGTCCTGGTGTGGCAGGACATGCTCGGACTGCGGACCGGGAAGATGCCACGCTTCGTGAAGCAGTACGCGGACCTGCACTCGGTGGTCTCAGCGGCGGTCACCGACTACCGCCGGGATGTCCTGGAGGGCACGTTCCCGGCTGCCGAGCACGGCTTCGAGTCCTGACCGGACCGGCCTAGTCCTCCTCGTCCTCCGCGTCATCCCAGCGCTCGTTGTTCGCCTGGACCTGGGCGATGGCGCCCTCGGCCTCCCCGCGGGACTGGTAGGGCCCCAGCAGCTTCGACCAGTCGGACTGCGGGCCTTCCTCGACCTGCTTCGTGACGACGTTGTACCAGTATTCGCTCATGGGCCCACCCTAGCGGCGATCAGCGCGGCACCTCCGGCACCGACCGGCCCCTGGATCTCGTCATCGCACCGGACCGGTGCTCCGCCCGGCCCGCCCGGTGCCCCCGGCGGCGATAGGATCGAGTCATGTCCCACAGCCCTCAGACGAACACCCGCCCTGCCCCGGCCGCCCCGGCTGCCCCGACCAGCCACAACGGTCCGGCCCCGGAGGGCCCGCCGCGGGGAGAACCGGGCTCCAAGGCACCGGTGGGCACCCTGACGCCGGGCGTCGTCGCGCCCGCCCTCCCCGTTCCCGCGCACATCGAGCGGCCGGAGTACGTGGGGCGGACCACGGCGGACGAGGGCAACGGCTCCGACGTCTACGATGCCGAGGGGATCGCGAAGATCCGCGCTGCCGGCCGGATCGCCGCCCAGGCCATGGAGGAGGCCGCCCGGCACATCGCCCCGGGCGTCACCACGGCCGAACTGGACCGGATCGCCCACGAGTTCATCTGCGATCACGGTGCCTACCCGTCCTGCCTCGGCTACAAGGGCTTTCCCAAGGCCATCTGCACCTCGCTGAACGAGGTCATCTGCCACGGCATCCCGGATGACACCGTCCTGGAGGACGGGGACGTCATCAACCTCGACATCACCGCCTACCTGGACGGGCACCACGGGGACCACAACATGACCTACCTGGTCGGCACCGTGGATGACGAGTCCCGGCTGCTGGTGGAGCGCACCCACGAGGCCATGATGCGCGGCATCAAGGCCGTCCGGCCCGGCCGAGAGATCAATGTCATCGGCCGCGCCATCGAGTCCTACGCCAAGCGCTTCGGCTACGGGGTGGTCCGGGACTTCATCGGCCACGGCGTGGGCCGTGAGTTCCACTCCGGGCTCGTCATCCCCCACTTCGATGCCGCCCCGGCGCACAACACCGTGATGGTCCCCGGCATGGTCTTCACCATCGAGCCGATGATCACCCTCGGCACCATCCGCTGGGACATGTGGGAGGACGACTGGACCGTGGTCACCCGGGACCGTCGGCGCACCGCGCAGTTCGAGCACACCCTCGTGGTCACGGACGACGGCGCGGAGATCCTGACGCTGCCCTGACCGCCGCACCTCCCGATCCCCGAACCCCCATCCTCCTGGAGCGCAGCATGGCGAAGAAGTCCACCGGCCCCTCCCGCGGCCTGCACACCGCCCTCGGCATCGACATCGGCGGCACCGGCATGAAGGGCGGCGTCGTCCAGCTCGGCCACGGCAAGAAGTCCGGCCGCCTGCTCGGGGACCGCTTCCGCATCCCGACGCCGCAGCCGGCCAGCCCCGAGGCCGTCGCCGACGTCCTGGCCCAGATCACCACGGAGCTGGATGCCCGGGACGGAGCACCGGCACCGGGATTCCCCGTGGGGGTGGACTTCCCGGCGGTCATCCAGGACGGGATCTGCCGCACGGCCACGAACATCGACCCCTCCTGGATCGGCACGGATGTGGACGGCCTCTTCTCCGAGCGCCTGGGGCGGCCCGTGAGAACCCTGAACGACGCCGACGCGGCCGGGCTCGCCGAGGTGCGGTTCGGCGCGGGCCGGGGCGTGCGGGGCACGGTGCTGGTCATCACGCTCGGCACCGGCATCGGGTCAGGCCTGTTCCGCGACGGCGGGCTCGTCCCCAACCTCGAACTGGGCACGATCGAACTGGACGGCATCATGGCCGAGACCCGGGCCTCCGCCGCGGCACGCGAACGGGACGGGATCGACTGGCCCGAGTACGCCGAACGGCTCCAGCGCTACTTCTCGTATGTGGAGGGCATCTTCTCCCCGGACCTCATCATCGTGGGCGGCGGCATCTCCAAGCGCCCTGACGACTACCTGCCCCACCTGACCCTGCGGACGCCGATCGTGCCCGCGACGCTGAAGAACAACGCCGGCATCGTGGGGACCGCCCTGTGGGCACTCGAGAACCTGCCGGCAGGCTCTGACTGAAGTGACCGATGGCGGCCCCGGCTTCCCCTCCGGAGCCGCCATCGGCAGTCTCATTGCCCCGTGGGGCCTTCCGCATCAGCGGGTGAACAACCGCGGCTGCAGGGCCGCGGTGGCGGTGTCCGACGCCGTGCCGGCGGACCGCAGGTCCTCGATGGCGCCGGCGAAGTCGTCCAGCGTGTCGAACGCCTGGTAGACCGAGGCGAATCGGAGGTAGGCCACCTGGTCGAGGCGGCGCAACGGCTCCAGGATCGCGAGCCCCACCTCGTGGGCGTCCACCTCGGCGTTCCCCGTGGCGCGGATGGTCTCCTCGACCTCCTGCGCCAGCATGGCCAGGTCGTCATTGGTGACTGGACGCCCCTGGCAGGCCTTGCGGACACCGTTGATGATCTTGGAGCGATCAAAGGGCTCGGCCACCCCGGACCGCTTGACCACCGTCAGGGCCGTGGTCTCCATGGTGGTGAAGCGCTTCCCACAGGACTGGCATTGACGTCGCCGGCGGATGGCCGAGCCGTCATCCAGCGAGCGGGAGTCCACGACCCGGGAGTCCTCATGACGACAGAAGGGACAGTGCACGACTTCCCCTTCCTCCGACGGTGGACCACTCCATCATAGTCGGACGACCCGCTGAATAACAACCGTGTCATTACCAGATGTAGTGGTGTTCACCGATGAGCGACACCACGGATGGTCCAGACTCTCCGTTCCCTATTCGAGGCATGCCGGTCCCAGCAGGACCTTGAGGTCTCCGAAGAGGGCCGGATTAGGGCTCACCCGGAAGTCGGCGCCCAGCTGCATGACCTCCATGGTCCGCGCCCCCGTGAGCTTCAGCCGGACCTCCGTGGTCCCCGGGTGGGTCTGGAGCACGTCCCCCAGTGCGGAGACCACGGTCTCATTGGCCTTGAAGCCGGGCATGGTCAGCGAGACCGGACCGGAGTGGCCGTCCGAGAGGTCTGGGATGGTCAGCTCCTGCGCACTCAGGGAGATCGACCCGTCGTCGCGCCGCTGGACGCGGCCCTTGACGGCCACCACGAGGTCCTGGGCCAGCATCGTGGCGATCGGTGCATAGGCCTTGCCGAAGAACATGACGTCCATCGAGGCGCCCAGGTCCTCGATCTCCGTGCGGGCATACGCGTTGCCGGAGCTCTTGGCGATGCGCCGCTCGAGGCTCGTGATGAGCCCGGCGATGGTGACCATCGCGCCGTCGGACGGGCCGTCGTCGGACAGGATGTGGGTGATGGAGATGTCTGCATGCTGGGCGAGCACGCCGTCCAGCCCCTGCAGGGGGTGGTCGGAGACGTAGAGACCGAGCATCTCGCGCTCGAAGGTGAGCTTGTCGTTCTTGTCCCACTCCGGCATGTCCGGGACCTCGATCCCGAACCCGGCGTCGCCGACGTCGCCCCCCTCGTCCTCCAGCAGGGAGAAGAAGTCGAACTGGTTGTTGGCCTCCTGGCGCTTCTGCGCCACGGCGCCGTCCGTGGCCTCCTCGTGGACGGCCAGCAGGGCCCTGCGGGCGTAGCCGAGCGAGTCGAAGCCGCCGGCCTTGATGAGGGACTCGATGGTGCGCTTGTTGCACACGACGGCCGGGACCTTCTTGAAGAAGTCCTGGAACGAGGTGAACTTCCCCTTCTCCTCCCGGGCCTCGACCATGCCCGCCACGGCGTTGGCACCCACGTTGCGCACGGCGCCCATGCCGAAACGGATGTCCGTGCCGACCGGCGTGAAATAGAGGCTGGACTCGTTGACGTCCGGCGGGAGCACCGAGATGCCCATGTGGCGACACTCATTGAGGTACATCGCCATCTTGTCCTTGTCGTCACCCACGGACGTGAGCAGGGCGGCCATGTACTCGGCCGGGTAGTGAGCCTTCAGGTAGGCGGTCCAGTAGGAGACCAGCCCGTAGGCGGCCGAGTGCGCCTTGTTGAAGGCGTAGTCCGAGAACGGCAGCAGGATGTCCCACAGGGCCTTGATGGCGGCCTCAGAATAGCCATGGTCGATCATGCCCTGGTGGAAGCCCACGTACTGCTTGTCCAGCTCGGATTTCTTCTTCTTGCCCATCGCGCGGCGCAGGATGTCCGCCTGCCCGAGAGAGAAGCCGGCCACCTTCTGGGCGATCGCCATGACCTGCTCCTGATACACGATCAAGCCGTAGGTCGTGCCCAGGATCTCCGCGAGGGGTTCCTCGAGCTCCGGGTGGATCGGGGTGATCTCCTGCTGGCCGTTCTTGCGCAGGGCGTAGTTGGTGTGCGAGTTCGCGCCCATGGGACCCGGGCGGTACAGCGCGATGGTGGCCGAGATGTCCTCGAAGTTGTCCGGCTTCATCATCTTCAGCAGCGATCGCATGGGACCGCCGTCGAGCTGGAACACGCCCAGGGTGTCGCCCCGGGCCAGCAGTTCATAGGACCCTTTGTCGTCGAACGTCAGGGACTCCAGATCCAGGGTGAAGTCCTGGTTCATCTGGATGTTCTCGATCGCGTCCGAGATGATCGTCAGGTTCCTCAGGCCGAGGAAGTCCATCTTGATCAGCCCCAGGCCTTCGGCGGTGGGGTAGTCGAACTGGGTGATCACCTGGCCGTCCTGCAAACGGCGCATGATGGGGATGACGTCGATGATCGGCTCCGAGGACATGATCACGCCCGCGGCGTGCACGCCCCACTGCCGCTTCAGTCCCTCGACGCCCTTGGCGGTCTCGAAGACCTTGGCCGCGTCCGGATCCGTCGCGACGAGTTCACGGAACTCACCGGCCTCGCCGTACCGCTGCGACGTCTTGTCCTCGATATCCTTCAGCGGGATGTCCTTGGCCATGACGGCCGGCGGCAGCGCCTTGGTCAGGGACTCGCCCATGGAGAAGGGGAAGCCCATCACGCGCGCCGAGTCCTTGAGGGCCTGCTTCGTCTTGATGGTGCCGTAGGTGACGATCATGGAGACCCGCTCGTCGCCGTACTTCTCGGTGACGTAGTCGATCACCTCGGAACGGCGGCGATCATCGAAGTCGACGTCGAAGTCGGGCATGGAGACACGGTCCGGGTTGAGGAACCGCTCGAAGATCAATCCGTGCTCCAGCGGGTCCAGCTCGGTGATCTTCAGCGCGTACGCGACCATGGAGCCGGCGCCGGAGCCACGTCCCGGCCCCACGCGGATGCCGTTGTTCTTGGCCCAGTTGATGAAGTCGGCCACCACCAGGAAATAACCCGGGAAGCCCATCGAGAGGATGACGTCCAGCTCGTAGTCGGCCTGCTTGCGCACGTGGGACGGGACGCCGTTGGGGTAGCGGAACTGCAACCCGGTGGCGACCTCCTTCGTCAGCCACGTGGTCTCGTCCTCTCCCGGCGGGCAGGGGAACTTCGGCATGTAGTTCGCGTCGGTGTCGAAGGAGACCTCGCACTGCTCGGCGATCAGCAGCGTGTTGTCACATGCTTCCGGGAACTCGGAGAACAGGTCCCGCATCTGCCGCGGAGACTTCACGTAGTACTCGGTGCCGGACAGGGCAAAGCGGGATCCGCCCTGGTCGTAGGTGGGCTCGAGCAGGTTGGACCCGGACTGGATGGCCAGCAGCGCCTCGTGGGGCTTGGAGTCGTGCTCGTGCGTGTAGTGCAGGTCGTTGGACGCCACGAGCGGGATCCGCAGGTCCTTGGACAGCTTGAGCAGGTCCTTGATGACCCGCTTCTCGATGTCCAGGCCGTGCATCATCAGCTCGCAGTAGAAGTTCTCGCGGCCGAAGATGTCCTGGAACTCGGCGGCGGCCTCCCGGGCCTCGTTGTACTGGCCCAGCCGCAGCCGGGTCTGGATCTCGCCCGAGGGGCAGCCGGTCGTGCCGATCAGGCCCTCGGAGTAGGTGGAGAGCAGCTCCCGGTCGATACGCGGCCATTTCGCGTAGACCGAGTCCAGGGAGGCGATCGAGCCGGCCCGGAAGAGGTTGTGCATGCCCTTGTTGTTCTTGGACAGCAGGGTCATGTGCGTGATGGCGCCACCACCGGAGACATCGTCCCCGCGCTGGTGCTGCTCGCCCCACCGGACCTTCGTCTTGTCCGAGCGGTGCAGCTGGCCGGGGGTCAGGTACGCCTCGAGCCCGATGATCGGCTTGACGCCGGCATCGGTGGCCTTCTTCCAGAAGTCGAAGGCCCCGAAGAGGTAGCCGTGGTCGGTGATGGCGATCGAGTCCATGCCCAGCCGCTTCGTCTCCTCGAAGAGCTCGCTGAGCTTGGCCGCGCCGTCCAGCATCGAGTACTCGGTGTGGACGTGGAGGTGGGCGAACCCGCCGTCCTTCTTCGTCGCCGCTGCTTCCTGTGCCAAATCCGTCGTGGCCGTCATGCTCCGCACTTCCCTACTGCCCTGCTTGCTACCCTGCTGCCGTTCGTCCTGACCGCGCGTCGATCATGGTGGTCATGCCGATCGCGTCGATCATCCAGATTAGTTAGTCCCCGCGCAACACGCCCAAGGCATAGACGAGGTCCTGCGGGTAGGGGCTCTCATAGTCCACCCACTCCCCGGTCACCGGATGGGGGAACCCGAGCCGGTGGGCGTGCAGCCATTGCCGCGTCAGCCCCAATTCCGCGGCCAGCCGTGGGTCGGCACCGTAGGTCAGGTCCCCCGCACAGGGGTGGTGCAGTGCCGAGAAGTGCACGCGGATCTGGTGCGTCCGCCCGGTCTCGAGCTTGACCTCCACCAGGGTCGCCCGGCCGAAGGCCTCAAGGGTCTGGTACCGGGTGATGGAGTCCCGGCCGCCCTCGAGCACGGCGAACTTCCAGTCGTGCCCGGGGTGACGGCCGATCGGGGCGTCGATGGTCCCGTTCAGGGGATCCGGCAGCCCCTGCACCACCGCGTGGTAGGTCTTCTCCGGGGTGCGGTCACGGAAGGCGTCCTTGAGCACGGTGTAGGCGCGCTCAGACTTGGCCACCACCATGATCCCGGACGTCCCCACGTCCAGTCGGTGCACGATCCCCTGGCGTTCCGGGGCACCGGACGTCGAGATGCGGTAACCGGCTCCGGCCAGCCCCCCGACGACGGTGGGGCCGACCCAGCCCGGGGACGGATGTGCGGCCACGCCGACGGGCTTGTCCACCACCACGTAGTCGGGGTCGTCCGCCAGGATTCTCAGGTCCTCCACGATTTCCACCTTCACGTCGAGTGGGTTCGGTTCCTCCGGGATATCCACCAGGAGTTCGGTGCCGGCCGCGACCTTGGCGGACTTCTGCACGGTCCGTGCCCGTCCCGGCGTCCCGGCGGCCCGTTCGGCCACAAGGCCGGCCGCACACCAGGCCGCCGCCTTCGTGCGCGAGATCCCCAGAGCCGCGGCCAGGACCGCGTCCACCCTCCGGCCCACCTCGTGACCCTGGGGCACGACGACGGCCTCGCCGGGTTCAGGAGTCTGCGTCACGGCCCTGCCCGGTGCCGTTCCCGGCCTCGGCGGTTCCCGCGCCACCGCTCTTCTCGGGTATCTCGCGGGTGCCGTCGAGCTGGAGTCCCCGGAACATCAGGAGGACGATGCCGATCATGGAACAGACGATCAACGAGTCAGCGATGTTGAAGATGGCGAAATTCGGCAGGGCGATGAAGTCGACCACGTGGCCCACACCGAAGCCCGGCGGCCTGAACAGGCGGTCGGTCAGGTTGCCCAGGACCCCGCCCAGCAGCCCGCCCAGGGCCACGGCCCACAGGGTCGAGCGGACCCGGAACAGCAGGACCACCACGAAGATGGCCACCGCCGACTGGATGATGGTGAAGATCCAGGTGTGCTCCTCTCCGATGGAGAACGCGGCACCCGGATTGCGGATGAAGTGCCACCGGAGCAACGGAGCCAGGACGTCGGTGACCTGCCCCTCGGTCATGGTGGTCTCGACCCAGCGCTTGGTGAGCTGGTCAACGGCGTAACCCACGGCGAACACCAGGAGGGCGATCCATGCACGGTGACGCTTCGGGACCGTGGCGGTGGTGTCCTCTGGACCGGCGGGGCGGCTGGGCTCGATGTCGGTCACGCGATGGCGTCCTTCGCTGCTGTCCGGTGGTGTCCGGTGATGAACAGGGATGGTGGTCGGGAACAGAAGCGGGGGGGGG
>NZ_JALDXU010000083.1:0-14677 GCF_032154715.1 Citricoccus sp.
CGCCGTGAGCCCGTCAGCCGTCCCGTCGGCACACCACCCGGCCGCGCTGCCTGTGGTGGTGAGGGCCATCGTTCCGGCGCCGCGTGCTACGGAACGCGATCTCTGGGCGCTGGCGGCAGGCGTCGCCTTCGCTGCCGTGCTGCTCTCTCCCGTCCGCCACTACTTCAACGGCAAGGACAAGAACGAGGAGGACTCCTTCCCGCTGTCCACCTATCCGATGTTCTCCGACGACCGCAAGGACCGGACCCGGATCCCGCACGTGGCTGGATTCACCGCCGACGGCGAGCGGATCGTCCCGCACTACAGCCACTTCGGCGCTGGCGGGCTGAACCAGGTCCGCAAGCAGATCACCCGTATGGTCCGCCAGGGCCGCGCGGTGGAGGTCGCTCAGCGGTATGCCGACGCCCTGGCTGAGCAGCAGCGACGAACCGCGGGGCAGGGCACGGGCCCTGCCGCCCGGCGGCGGCGCAAGGAGACCGGCATCGTCCGGGTGGAGATTGTGCGGTCGCGCTATTTCTTCGACACCTACTTTGCCGGAAACACCACACCGCAGATGGAGACCGTCCATGCCCGGGCCGACGTCGGCGGGACCGCGACGGCCGTGTCCGAGACCCGGCATGACGGCGCTCAGGATGCACAGGGGCCGCCCACCGGCCCCATGGCCCGCTCCGAGTTGGGCAACGTCCCGCCGCGTCCGCTCGGCACGGGCAACACCGCCGGCGACTACGTCACCGAGAACACCCTCCAATCGGCACCCCCGAGCGCACACCAGATCCCGCACCAGACCCCGCACCAGACCGCAACCGAGCAGGAGGCCACACCGTGACCAGCGCCGACCACCCCTTCCCTTCCTTCTCATCGCCGGCGTTCCAGAAGGCCGTCGACCTGTTGCGGCCCGCGGCGCAGCCGATCCGCCCCGCGGTGCTGAGGGTGGCCACCGGAATCTTCTCAGCCGCCCACAACATCAGGAGGCGGGCCATGTTCCGAACCCTCCACGCCCAGGACGCCTCCCAATTCACCCCGGTGGGAGTGGTCAGGATCCTCAAGCGACCCCTGCCGCCGCGGGTGGCGAACGGGATCTTCGATGCGGCCCAGGCAGTGAACATCGCCGCCACCGTAGGCGTGGGCCACCGGATCACCGGACCGCTCAATGCGGCGCTGCAGCTGTGGACCATCAGTTACCGCAACTCCTGGACCATGCTGCTGCACAGCGACAATATGCTCACGATGCACCAGATGGTCCTGGGCACCACGCGGTCCGCGGACGCCCTCAGCGTCGACTCCTTGCTCCGGGAGCGGACCCTCTTTCCCCAGCGCTACGAACGTGCCTATGGGGCGGTGCCCACTGCCATGAACGTGGCGACCGTGGCCGTGTACTTCATCTCCGGCATGGCGAAGGTCCGCGGTCCGCTCGGTCTGAAGTGGGCCCGGGGAGACGTGCTGCGCGGCCAGATCGCCGTGGACGGGATGCGCAAGGATCTCTTCGGCTCCCCGAAGCCGGAGGCAGGGGCGGCGCTGTATCAGCAGAAGGAGTTGTTCACGGTGATGGCGATCGTGTCCCTGGCCGTGGAGCTCGGAGCGCCCCTGTCCCTGACCAACCGTCGCCTGGGGCGGGTGTTCGCCGCAGGCGCGTGGGGCATGCATGTGGGCATCCGCATCATCATGGGGATCAAGTTCAAATACAACATCTCCGGGGTGTCCTATCTGCCTTACTTCCCGATGGGTCCTCAACTTCCCCGCTGAGGGCCCGAGGGGAGAAAAAGCCTGGAGTGATGTGAAACACCCGCTTCGGGGACATTGTCTATGAAGATAGTCATCAGCTGTAACGCCCCGGAAACACGCGGGATTACGGGACGAGTGACTAAGTTACGGGATGGTAACGATTGAGCTCGAGGCCGACTATTCAATGTTGCTTTCGCATGTTGCAGGGCTATTCTCGTGCACACCTTGTGGTGTTGCTCACCCACCGGAGCTGAAGTGCAAAACGGTTTCAGCGCCGGAATCGGACCGGCCCTCCCACCCCAACCGGGTCGGATCGGGAGCACTCCACGTCTCGCACCTGTTTGAATGGAGACGCTTTGATGAAATACACAAAGCTTTCTGCCGCTGCTGCTCTTCTGGCCAGCTCGGCGCTCGTCCTGTCCGCCTGCGCGCCGGGTGGCCCGGCCGAGAACGAAGAATCCGGCACCGCCGCCCCTGAGGGCGGCAATGGTGAGGTGATGACCGGCGAGGCCGGCAACAAGCTCACCGCCGAACCCGAAGGCTCCGGACTGGCGGACCTCGGCGACATCGAGACCCAGGAAGGCTCGATCTCCTACTCGGTGGGCGAGGACGAGTTCATCTCCTACAACGGCATGACTCCGGAGACGTACTCCACGTACAACTCCGCCATCACCGAGCGGATGACCCAGAGCTTCTACTACTTCGGCACTGACGGGACCATCTATCCCAACGAAGCACTGGGATCGTACGAGAAGATCTCAGACGATCCGCTCCAGGTGAAGTACACGATCCACGAGGACGCCGCCTGGTCCGACGGCACGCCGGTGACGGCCGCCGACTACATCTTCAAGTGGGGCTGGCAGAACCCGCGCATCGCCACCGGCGAAGGCGACGAGGCCGCGCCGCTGTTCAACGCCATCTCCCATACCCTCGGCGAATACGTTCCCGAGGCACCGGAGGGCGACCCTGCCGGCAAGGAATTCACCCTGACCTACGCAGAGCCGTATGCCGACTGGGAGATCATCATGGATACGGCGTTGCCGGCCCATGTGGTGGCCGAGCAGTCCGGCATGGGCATGGACGCCATGATCGAGGCCATTCAGAACGAGGACACCGAGGCGCTGGCCCCAGCCGCCGAGTTCTTCAACACCGGCTGGAACACCTCCCCGGGCACCTTGCCTGCCGAGGAGATCGCCCCGTCCATGGGTCCCTACAAGTTCAGCAGCTGGGAGCCGGGCCAGTCCGTCACCCTGGTGGCCAATGAGGAGTACTGGGGCACCCCGCCCGCCACCGAAGAGCTGGTCATCCGCTTCGCCGCGGCCGACACGCACGTGCAGGCCCTGCAGAACGGCGACCTGAACGTCATCGAGCCGCAGGCCACCGTGGACACCCTCGAGCAGTTGGAGGGCCTGGGCGACCAGATCGTCATCCAGCAGGACGCCTCCCTGACCTGGGAGCACGCGGACTTCAACTTCATGGAAGGCTCGCTGTTCGCGGACAACCGGGAGTTGCGTGAGGCCTTCGCCCTGTGCCTCCCTCGTCAGCAGATCGTGGACAACCTGATCAAGCCGCTGGATCCCGAGACGATCGTCATGAACGCCCGCGAGGTGTTCCCGTTCCAGGAGAGCTACCAGGAGGTCGTGGACGCCTCGTATGAGGGCCAGTATGACGAGGTCGACATCGAACGAGCGACGCAACTGGTCGAGGAATCCGGTGAGTCCAACCTGGACGTCCGGATCGGTTACAGCTCACCGAACCCGCGTCGTTCCGAGACCGTGGCCATGATCAAGTCCTCGTGCGACGAGGCGGGCTTCAATATCATCGACGCCGGCCACGCCGACTTCTTCGGTGTGGTCCAGCCTCAGGGCGACTACGAAGTGGCCCTGTTCGCCTGGGCCGGCTCCGGCCAGATCGCTTCCGGCCAGAACATCTACTCGACCGACGCTCCCCAGAACTACGGCCAGTACTCCAACCCTGAAGTGGATGAGGCCTGGAGCGCGCTGGCCGGCTCGGTGGACCCGGCGGTCCACGCCGAGCAGGTGAAGGTCATCGAGAAGCTCTTGTGGGACGACCTGTTCGGCATCCCGCTGTACGCCCACCCGGGGATCGTGGCCCACTCGGCCGACATCGCCAACGTCCGCAACACCGCCACGCAGACCGGCGCCGTGTGGAACGCAGAGCAGTGGGTCCGCGTCGAATGATCGCCTGACCTGATCAGTTCGCTGATCAACCGGCGCTGAATCGCCACCGATGGTGCACCACAGTTGGGGCCCGACCACATCCGGCCGGGCCTCAACTGTTCCATTGACCCGCTATGGATCTCCTCCCATGAACATCGCGTGTCCCATGACGATTCAGGCAGACCTCCTCGACCCCCTGGTACGGAAGGCAACGTTCTGTTGTGCTGAAATTCATCCTCCGCCGTTTCGGCAGCTCATTTTTGGTGTTGCTCGGGGCGTCGCTCCTGCTGTACGTGCTCACCATCAACTCCGGCGACCCCTTGGCCGACCTGCGGGAATCCAACGCGGACAACCGCGAATACCTCATCGAACAGCGCATCCTGTTCATGGACCTGGACCAGCCCTGGTATGCGCGCTATTGGGACTGGCTGACCGGAGTCGGTCAGTGCTTCATCGGTCAATGCGACCTCGGCACCAATCGATCCGGCCAGGAGGTCATCGACCTGTTGGGCCTGGCAGCCTCATCCACCCTCCGGCTCGTGGTGCTGGCCACCGTCATCGCCATGGTCTTCGGTGTCCTCATCGGCATCCTGACCGCCATCCGGCAGTATTCCGGGATGGACTATGCGGTGACCTTCCTGACCTTCCTGTTCTTCTCCCTTCCGGTCTTCTGGGCCGCCGTGCTCCTGAAGGAGTACCTGGCCATCGGTTTCAACGACTGGCTGGCCAGTCCTGATCCCGGGTTCAGTTGGGCCACGATCATCGCCGTCGGCCTCATCCTGGGTCTCGCGCTGCAGGCCGTCCTCGCCGGAAACGTCCGACGCCGGCTGTTCACCTTCCTGGGTACCTTCGCCTTCACCTGTGTCGCCCTTCCCTACCTGGATTGGCTGAATTTCGCTCGCTATCCACAGATGCCTCCCGTGGTGCTCTTCCTGGTCGGAGTTGCAGCCGCCGTCGGCGCCACTGCCTTGGGCGCCGGTTTGAAGAACCGCCGCGTGCTCTACGCGGGCCTGGTCACGGCCGGCCTCGGCCTCGTGGCCTACTACGCCACCTACAACCTCCTGTGGGACCCGAACTGGCTGATCCTCTTCGTCCTCGCGGTTGTGGCGATTGGCCTCGCCGTGCTCATCGGGCGCCTGATGGGCGGGTATTCCAAGGGCGCAGCCACCCTGGTCTCGGTGTTCACCGCGGTTGTCATGGGCGGATTGACCATCGTGGGGCACCTCTTCCGCTCCTGGCCGGGCTATTTGGACATCGTGGGGCGCCCCATCGCGACGATCGGCTCGCAGACGCCGAACTTCACGGGCACTTTCTGGGAGGACTTCCTGGACAAGGGCACTCAATTGCTGCTGCCGACCATCGTGCTGACCCTGATCTCCCTGGCCAGCTATTCGCGGTACACACGGGCCTCGATGCTCGAGGTCAGCCAGCAGGACTACATCCGCACCGCCCGCGCCAAGGGGCTGAACGAGCGGCAGGTCATCCTCAAGCACGCCTTCCGCAACTCCCTGATCCCGATCACGACGATCATGGCCTTCGACTTCGCCGGACTCATCGGTGGCGCGGTGATCACCGAGCAGGTCTTCGGCTGGCAGGGCATGGGCAACCTCTTCCGCGTGGGCCTGGAACAGGTGGACCCCGCCCCCGTCATGGCCTTCTTCCTGGTCACGGGCACCGCTGCGGTACTCTTCAACCTGCTGGCCGACATCCTGTATGCCGTCCTCGACCCCCGGATTCGAGTGTGAGTCGCATGAGCAACGAGAACGGGACCCCCCGCAATGAGAATGGACCCTCCCAGCAGGCCGTAGACCTGGCCAACCTGGCCGAGGTAGAGGACGCCAAGCTACGCCAGCAGACCGGGAAGTCCTTCAGCCAGGGCCAGCTGGTCAGGCGGCGTTTCCGCCACCACAAGGCCGCCATGATCTCCGCCGTCTTCCTGGTGTTGATCTTCCTCCTGGCCTTCACCTCCATCGGCTATGCCGGCATCCCCGGCTGGTGGGACAAGGACTATGCGGCAACCGGCGCGACGGTGAACGGCGGTGTCCCCACCCTGTCCGTGGTGCCCGAGTGGCTGGGAGGCGAGGGCATCCGCTGGGGGGAGCACCCCTTCGGCCAGGTCACCACCGGCAACGACTTCTTCGCATTGGTGATGCGCGGCACCCAGCAGTCGCTGATCATCGCCATCGTCGTGGGCATTGTCTCCACCGTCATCGGCTCCGTGGTCGGCGCCCTCGCCGGCTACTTCCGCGGCTGGATCGATGCGGTGCTGATGCGGGCGACCGACCTGGTCATCGTCATCCCGCTGCTGGTGCTGGCCGCCGTCCTCGGCCAGATGTCGTCGGGGCTCGGCGGCGGGATCATCCCGCTGGCGCTGGTGCTGGGCCTGGTCACGTGGACTTCGCTGGCCCGCCTCGTCCGCGGCGAAGTGCTGTCCCTGCGAGAGAAGGAATTCGTGGCCGCAGCCGTGGCCATGGGCGCCAAGCCCGGACGCGTGATCCTGCGGCACCTGCTGCCCAACACCATCGGGGTGATCGTCGTCAACGCCACGTTCGCCATCGCGGCGGCCATCCTGCTGGAGACCTCGCTGTCCTTCCTCGGCTTCGGCGTCCGTCCCCCGGACTCCTCGCTGGGGCTGCTCATCAGCCAGTATCAGAGCGCATTCACCACGAGGCCCTGGCTGTTCTGGTGGCCGGGCATGTTCATCCTGGCGATCGCCCTGTCCGTGAACTTCATCGGTGACGGCCTCCGGGACGCCTTCGATCCGCGTCAAGGATCCCGCGGCAGGAAGCGTGGGTTCCTCGGATTCTCCGGACGCGACAAGGCTCTCAACAAGACAACAGGATCCACCGCGGGGCCGGGTGGCAAGGATGTCCCGGGCCAGCCCATCAACGGATCGGGCCTCGGCGGACTAATGGGCGGAAGCGGGATAGGAAACCCATGACCATCTTCGGACGCAAGAGGAACAAGAACGACCAGCATGACCAGAGTGCCGGGGCCGCCGCGCCCGACGGTTCTGAGCAGGTCGGACAGGTCGAGCAGGCGGGGAAGGCGGTCCGGGGCACCGGCGGTGCGCGGCCGGCGTCGGGCACCTCCCCGGCCACGGGCTCGTTGGGTCTGGTGCAACGCCACCCCGACCGCGACGGCAGGCCGATCCTGTCCTTTCAGGACGTCTCCGTCACCTTCAACACCGAGTTCGGTGACGTCAACGCCGTCAAGAGTGTCAGCTTCGACATCAAGCCCGGCGAGGTCGTGGCGCTGGTCGGCGAATCCGGCTCCGGCAAGTCCGTGACGTCGTCGACGGCCATGGGTCTGCTCCCGGCCAACGCGAGCGTCACCGGCACCGTCATGCTGGGGGACCGTGAGGTCACCAAACTGGACGCGAACGGTCTGCGCAAGATCCGCGGCCGCCACGCGGCCATGGTCTTCCAAGAGCCCATGACGGCGCTGAACCCGGTGCTGACGGTGGGTGACCAGCTCACCGAGTCGCTCAACGTGCACGGCATCGCCTACGGCACCGAGGCGGACCGGCGGGCGGTGGAGCTGCTGGAGATGGTCGGGATTCCGGATGCGCAGCACCGGCTCAAGCAGTACCCGCACCAGTTCTCCGGTGGCCAGCGCCAGCGCATCGTCATCGCGATGGCCATCAGCTGCTCGCCCGAGGTCATCATCGCGGACGAGCCGACCACGGCCCTCGATGTGACCGTGCAGGCGGAGATCCTCGAACTGCTGCGCTCGCTGAAGGACCAGCTGAACACCGGCATCCTCCTCATCACCCACAACATGGGCGTGGTCGCGGACATGGCAGACCGGGTCTGCGTGATGCTGCGCGGGGAGCTTGTGGAGTCCGGAGAGGTCCACCAGGTCATGCAGAACCCCCAGCACCCGTACACGGAGCGACTGCTCGGCTCCGTGCCGAGACTGGGTGCCGAACTGGGCGTGGCGGAGCCTTCGCCGGTGACCTCCACGCAGACCACCGCGGTCTACGCGATCGAGGCGCAGGGCCTGTGCATCGAGTACGACCACCGGGGCAAGAAGAACCGCGTGGTTCATGACATCGACTTCACGGTGGCCCCAGGGGAGATTCTCGGGCTCGTGGGCGAGTCCGGTTCCGGCAAGTCCACGATCGCCAAGTCGGTCCTCGGCCTGTTGCCCGTGGCGTCTGGGTCTCTCAAGATCCACGGCAGCGACCTCACCCGGCTCGCCGGGAAGGATGCGCGCGCGCTGCGGAAGCGGATCGGCGTGGTCTTCCAGGATCCGGCGGCCTCGCTGGACCCGAGGTTCCCGATCGGCGATGTCATCACCGAACCGATGGTCATCCACAACGTCGGCAACCGTCAGACGCGACTGGACCGCGCCTACGAGTTGCTGGACGCGGTGAAACTGCCGCGCTCGGTGGTCAACCGATTCCCCCACGAGCTCTCGGGTGGCCAGCGCCAGCGCATCTCCATCGCCCGCGCCCTGACCCTGGACCCGGAGGTGCTGATCGCGGATGAGCCGACGTCCGCCCTCGATGTCTCCGTGCAGGCCGCGGTCCTGGACATGTTCGCCGAGCTGCAGTCCCGCTACGAGTTCGCCTGCCTGTTCGTCTCGCACGACCTGGCGGTGGTGGACATGCTGGCGCACCGGGTCCTCGTCCTCAAGGACGGCCGCCAGGTGGAGCAGGGGCCGACGCAGGAGGTCCTCCACCATCCGACCCAGGAGTACACCCGGCGACTGCTCTCGGCCGCCCCCGTGCCGGATCCCGATGAACAGCTGACCAAGCGCACTGAGCGCCGTCAGTTGCTCGAGTCCCTCGGGGAACGCCCGTACTGACGCCTCGACCATCAGGCTACGGGCGGGATGCACGGTGACCCGTGCGGATGCACAGTGACCCGTCCCTCCGGTTGACTCGATGCGGGGTGCGGGGTGCGGGGTGCGGGGTGCGGGGGCGGGGCGACAGGCCGCTGTGCGGGAGATCTCGGTCCCGGGCTGTGAGTGCGGCGAGGCGGGTCGGTCCGGGGCGTGTCCGAAGGGATTGGCTCGGTCCCGTATAATCGGACGGGGCCCTTGACGGCTAACAACCTCTTGGTGCCCGCCAGCCCGCCGCCCTCGATGAACAGGCACCCCTATGACTGAAACCCTCACTCAGCGCACCGACCTCCGCAACGTCGCCATCGTGGCCCACGTGGACCACGGCAAGACCACCTTGGTGGATGCGATGCTGCGCCAGGCCGGCGCCTTCTCCAGCCACGGCGAGGTGGAGGACCGGGTGATGGATTCCGGCGAGCTGGAACGCGAGAAGGGCATCACGATCCTCGCCAAGAACACCACCGTGTTCTACTCGGGCCCCTCCGCCCAGGGCGAGACCGTCACCTTCAATGTCATCGACACCCCCGGCCACGCCGACTTCGGTGGCGAGGTCGAGCGCGGACTGTCCATGGTGGACGGCGTCGTGCTGCTCGTGGACGCCTCCGAGGGGCCCCTGCCGCAGACCCGCTTCGTGCTCCGCAAGGCCCTGGCCGCCAAGCTTCCCGTGATCCTCGTGGTCAACAAGACCGACCGCCCCGACGCCCGCATCGACGGTGTGGTCTCCGACTCCATGGACCTGCTGCTGGGTCTGGCCTCGGACCTCTCCGACGAGGTCGATGACCTGGACCTGGACTCCGTGCTGAACCTGCCGATCGTCTACGCCTCCGGCAAGGCCGGCAAGGCATCCCTGGATCAGCCGGCCGACGGTGGACTGCCGGACAGCGAAGACCTGGAGCCGCTGTTCGCCACCATCATGGAGCACATCCCGGCCCCGACCTACACCGAGGGCGAGGTCCTGCAGGCGCACGTCACCAACCTGGACGCCTCCCCGTTCCTGGGCCGACTGGCCCTGCTGCGCATCTTCAACGGCACCCTGAAGAAGGGCCAGCAGGTCGCCTGGGCCCGCCAGGACGGCCAGTTGAAGAACGTGAAAATCACCGAGCTGCTCGGCACCAAGGGCCTGTCCCGGGCGCCGATCGACTCGGCCGGCCCGGGTGAGATCGTGGCCGTCGCCGGCATCGAGGACATCATGATCGGCGAGACCCTCACGGACGCCGAGAACCCGAAGCCGCTGCCGCTGATCACCGTGGACGATCCGGCGATCTCCATGACCATCGGCATCAACACCTCCCCGATGGCCGGCCGCGTCAAGAACGCCAAGGTCACCGCACGCCAGGTCAAGGACCGTCTGGACGCCGAGCTCATCGGCAACGTCTCCCTCAAGGTCCTGCCGACAGAGCGTCCCGACGCCTGGGAGGTCCAGGGCCGCGGTGAGCTGGCATTGGCCATCCTGGTGGAGCAGATGCGCCGTGAGGGCTTCGAGCTGACCGTGGGCAAGCCGCAGGTGGTCACCAAGACCATCGACGGCAAGGTGCACGAGCCGATGGAGCTGATGACCATCGACACCCCCGAGGAGTTCATGGGGCCGATCACCCAGCTGATGGCCGCCCGCAAGGGCCGTATGACCGAGATGAAGAACCAGGGCACCGGCTGGATCCGCATGGAGTTCAACGTGCCGGCCCGGGGCCTGATCGGCTTCCGCACGCAGTTCCTCACGGACACCCGCGGTGCCGGCATCGCCTCCTCCTACGCCAACGGCTTCGAGCCCTGGGCCGGTCCGATCGAGTACCGGGACAAGGGCTCCCTCATGGCGGACCGTTCGGGCACCGCCACGCCGTTCGCCATGATCAACCTGCAGGAGCGGGGCACGTTCTTCGTCCAGCCGGGTGCCGAGGTGTACGAGGGCATGATCGTCGGGGAGAACTCCCGCGCCGACGACATGGACGTCAACATCACCAAGGAGAAGAAGCTCACCAACATGCGTGCGGCCTCCTCCGACTCCTTCGAGGGCCTGACCCCGCCGAAGAGGCTCACCCTGGAGGAGTCACTCGAGTTCGCCCGCGAGGACGAGTGCGTGGAGATCACGCCCGAGGAGATCCGCATCCGCAAGCTCATCCTGGACGCCGGGGAGCGCAGCAAGGCCGCTCGCGCCCGTGCCCGCTCCTGATCTGCGGGACCACCAGCAGGGTCCGACGCCGGCCGGGCAGTCCCCGGCCGGCGTCGGCTCGCGCTCGGGTTCGGAACGGAACACCCGCTCGGCCCGGCGACGCGGCTGGGTGCCGCTGCTGGCCGCGGTCCTGATCGGGGCCGGCGTCGGGATCCTCGGGACCGTGTTGCACCTGCACTTCAGCTGGATCGGCGGCACCACCACCGAGGAGGGCGCCTGGGTCCTGCCCTGGGGCGCCGTGCTGGCCTTGCTGCTCGTGGCCTCCGCCCAGCTCTGGTGGACCCTGAGGACCTCGCTGGCCTGGACCGGGGGAGTGGTCGCCATCGCGGCATTCACCACGGCCATGGTCATGGGGAACTGGCCGGGCCTGGACACCTTCGCCGTGGCGGCCAATGACTACACCTTCGAGGTGGTGCCCGGCCCGGCCATCGCCGGGACCGTGTGGATCTGGGGCATCCCGGTCGTGGCCATCATCACGATGCTGTCAGCCCAGCCTCTCCTGCGCCACCCCGTGGCACGGGACTAGACTGAACCCAGAATCCCAGGCCCGGTGATGTCCGGGCCCCATTCCGACCCCCTGGAAGGTGGACGGTTCCACGTGACGTACGTCATTGCCCTGCCGTGTGTGGATGTCAAGGACAAGGCCTGCATCGAAGAATGCCCGGTCGACTGCATCTACGAAGGTGAGCGGATGTTGTACATCCACCCCGACGAGTGCGTGGACTGCGGCGCCTGTGAGCCCGTGTGCCCGGTCGAGGCCATCTACTACGAGGATGACACCCCGGATGAGTGGGCCGACTACTACAAGGCCAATGTCGAATTCTTCGACGACCTCGGCTCCCCGGGCGGCGCGGCGAAGATGGGCCTGATCCCCAAGGACCATGAGCTGATCACCGCTCTGCCGCCGCAGCCGATGCCAGAAGGCCTCTGACGGCTCCGGCCTGACGAACCGATCCTGAGCTGAACCCGTGCTGACGCTGCCCGAATACCCCTGGGAATCCCTGGCGCCCTACCGCGCCACCGCCGCGGCCCACCCCGGTGGGATCGCCGACCTGTCCATCGGCACGCCCGTGGACAGCACCCCCGCGCTCGTCCAGGACGCCCTCGCGGCGGCCGCCGACGCGCACGGCTATCCGACCACGCAGGGCACGGCCGAGCTGCGCGAGGCCGTTGTCGCCTGGTTCGCCCGTCGCCGCGGGGTTCCCGGGCTGGACCCGCAGGCTGTCATCCCCACCGTGGGCTCCAAGGAGTTCATCGCCTGGCTGCCACTCCTGCTGGGTCTGGGCCCCGGCGACGTGGTGGTCCGGCCCTCCGTGGCCTACCCCACGTATGACATCGGTGCCCTGCTCGTGGGCGCCACCGCCGTGGCCGCGGACTCGCTCGAGGAGCTGGACGCGGCCACTCGCGCCCGCGTCAGGCTGGTCTGGACCAACTCCCCGGCCAACCCCACCGGGAAGGTGGCCTCGGTCGAGGAGCTGCGGGCCGTCGTCGCGCAGGCCCGTGAGGTGGGTGCCGTGGTGGCCGGTGATGAATGCTATGCCGAGCTCGGCTGGGGCACCTGGGACCGCGGCGACGGCGTGGGCCGGGAGGACCGTGTGGGCGGCGGGAACCAGCAGGACGGGCTCACCGCCACGGTGCCCTGCATCCTCTCGCCTGAGGTGTCCGGCGGCGACCACACGAACCTGCTCAGCGTCTACTCGCTGTCCAAGCAGTCCAACCTGGCGGGTTACCGTGCCGCGTTCGCCGCCGGTGATGCCGCCCTGGTGTCCACCCTGGTCAACAGCCGCAAGCACGCCGGCATGATCGTGCCGATGCCGGTTCAGGCCGCCATGACGGCAGCCCTCGGGGACGATGCCCACGTGCAGGAGCAGAAGGACCGGTACCGGGCCCGGCGCGCCCTGCTCAAGGATGCGCTCGAGGCCGCCGGCCTCGTGGTGGACCACTCCGAGGCCGGCCTGTATCTGTGGACCCGGGACGGCCGGCGGACTCGCGACGGCCTGGGGGCCGTGACTGGGGCTCCCACCGAGCAGGACAGCTGGAACCTGGTCGGCGAGCTCGCCGAGTCGGGCATCCTGGTCGGCCCCGGCACCTTCTACGGCTCGGCCGGAAACGGTTACGTGCGCGTGGCGCTGACCGCGACCGACGACGCGGTGGCGCGGGCGGCTGACCGACTGCGCTCCTGGCGCTGACCTGCGGTCTCGGCGGCCGGCCCCTCCAGGGGCGGAACCAGGACCGCCGCCGGGGTCCATCGTCGTCACCGATTCCGTGTCTGGGTCCCCGTCTTGATAGCGTTGACCTGGATTGGACCACCCCCACTACCCATGGTCGCCGTCCCAGGAGGATGGTTCCCGGTGGTTCGCACACTGAACAACTCATGAGGGAGCACCCATGACCGAAAACACTTCAGCTCAGCTGTCCGTTGACGGCACGATCGTCGAGCTGGGCCGCGAGAAGGCCACCATCGGCAACGACGGTCTGAACATCGGACCACTGCTGAAGGACACCGGTCAGGTCACCTATGACCCCGGCTTCATGAACACGGCCAACGCCAAGTCGGCCATCACCTACATCGACGGCGACGAGGGCGTGCTGCGCTACCGCGGCTACCCGATCGATCAGCTGGCCCAGAACTCCTCCTTCCTCGAGGTGGCCTATCTGCTGATCTACGGCGAGCTGCCGACCGGAGACCAGCTGGGCGCCTGGGATCAGGAGATCCGCCGCCACACCATGCTGCACGAGGACCTCAAGGGCTTCTTCTCAGGCTTCCCCCGGGATGCGCACCCCATGCCGGTGCTGTCCTCGGCCGTGTCCGCACTCTCCACCTTCTACCCGGACTCGCTGGACCCGTTCGACGAGGAACAGGTCCACATCTCCACCATCCGGCTGATGGCCAAGCTGCCGGTCATCGCGTCCTACGCGTTCAAGAAGTCCATCGGCCAGCCGATGCTCTACCCGGACAACTCCCTGAACCTGGTGGAGAACTTCCTGCGGCAGTGCTTCGGCGTCCCCGCCGAGCCGTACGAGCTCGATCCGGATATGGTCAAGGCCCTGGACCTGCTGCTCATCCTGCACGCGGACCACGAGCAGAACTGCTCCACCTCCACGGTCCGCCTGGTGGGCTCCTCCCACGCCAACATGTTCGCGTCCATCTCGGCCGGCATCAACGCGCTCTACGGCCCGCTGCACGGCGGCGCCAACGAGGCCGTGCTGAACATGCTGCGCTCCATCAAGTCGGACGGCGTCAAGCCCGAGGACTTCATGGAGAAGGTCAAGAACAAGGAGGACGGGGTGAAGCTCATGGGCTTCGGCCACCGCGTCTACAAGAACTACGATCCGCGCGCGAAGATCGTCAAGCAGACCGCGCATGACATCCTCGGCAAGCTCGGCGGCAACGACCAGCTGCTGGACATCGCCATGCGTCTCGAGGAAAAGGCACTCGCGGACGACTACTTCATCGAGCGCCGTCTCTACCCGAACGTCGACTTCTACACCGGCCTGATCTACAAGGCCATGGGCTTCCCCGAGAAGATGTTCACCCCGCTGTTCGCGCTCGGCCGCCTGCCCGGCTGGATCGCCCAGTGGCGTGAGCTCATCGAGGACCCGGCGACCAAGATCGGCCGCCCCCGCCAGGTCTACACCGGCCACGAGCTGCGGGAGTACCCGACCCGCTGAACCAGCGGCGTCCTCGCAGGTCTCGGGCGCTCTCAGCTGCGCACCGGGGCCCAGCGGTTCACCGAAGGCCCAGCACTTAACCCGCCGA
>NZ_JALDXU010000168.1:0-2511 GCF_032154715.1 Citricoccus sp.
GGCGAAGACGTTCTCGGCGATCACGGCGGCGGAGAACTGGGCCCCCACCGCCCACCCGGTCAGGCTGAGGCCGGGCAACAGCGAGTGGCGCAGCACGTGGCGCAGCCGCACACCGCCGTCGGACATGCCGCGGGCCCGTGCGGTGAGGACGAACGGTTCATCCAGGGTCCGCTCGAACTCCGCACGCATCACCTGGGCGAGGAAGCCGGCCAACGGGATGCCGAGGGTCAGCGCCGGCAGCACCAGGCCGGCCGTGCCGCTGCCCGAGACCACGGGGAAGAGCCCCAGCCACAGGGAGAACACGACGAGCAGGATGATGCCCAGCCAGTACTGGGGCAGGGCGGCCGCCACGGATTCAAGGCCGGAGAAGATCCGGGACACCCAGGGAGCACGGCGAGCCGTGAGCAGCAGGAGCACGATCGCCAGGGCCCAGGCCACGGCGAGGGCGGTGAACGTCAGGACCAGGGTGGGGACGATCTGATCCCCGATCACGGTGGTGACCGGCTGGTACAGGGTGTAAGACGTGCCCAGGTCCCCGCGCAGCAGACCGCCCAGGAAGGTGACGTACTGGACGAGCAGCGGTTCATCGAAGCCGAACTGCTCGTTGATCGGCGCCAGTTCTTCGGCGGAGCGCTCCTGCACCTGCCCGGTCTGCTGGTTCAACAACAGCGTGGCGCGGTCGCCGGGCAGCAGGGACTGGATGAGGAAGGTGATCGAGGCCGCGGCCCAGATGACGAACAGCGCGCCGAGGACCTTCTGGCCGATGAGCGCGGCGGTCGAGGCGAGGGGGCGCCCCCGACGGAGGGGGCCGGGCTGGGGGTCTGGCTCGGGGGCCGACGGCTCCGCGGGAGCGGTGGTGAGGGTGCCGGTGGTGACGGACATGGCTCAGCCTTCGTTCTCTGTGTTCTCTGCGGAGAAGCCCCGGGAGGAGTCCCGGGCCTCGTCCGAGGTGAAGTGGGCGTCGTGGAAGATCGGCCCACCCTGGGCGGGCTCGAGCCAGAGGTCGCTGACCTGGTCCGAGACCGCCAGGGTGTTGGTCTGCGTATACAGGCCGATCGCGGGGGCCAACTCGCTGAGCTGATACTGGGCCTCGGAGAACGTCGCGGTGACCTCCTCGGCCGTGGGCGCCTGGAGGGCCTCCTGGATGGTGGCGAACACCTGTGGGTGGTCCAGGAACGTGGTGTTGGCCCCGTTGGGCTCCTCCTCGGTGGAGGGGCGGTAGTTGATGTTGAGGATCCCGGCGTGCGGGCTGGTCCAGTACCCGACGCTGCCGTCATAGCTGTCCGGGGTGGAATACGCGCCGGAGAAGTTCTCGGAAGGGGTGAGTGGACGCAGCTCGATGTCGAAACCGGCGGCACGGGCCTGTTCCTGGAAGTTCTGGATGGCGGTGTTGCCGTCCGGCGTGACGATGGTGTTCAGGCCGTAGACGATCTTCACCTGCAGCCGCTTGCCGTCCTTGAGCCGGGTTCCGTCCTCCGCGCGACCGGTCCACCCGGCCCCGTCCAGCAGCTCGTTGGCCTTCTCCAGGTCGAAGGGGTACTGCTGGGCCGCGTCCGCGTCATAGCCGGGCGTGGATTGGGAGAGGTACCCGCTGGGTTCGAACGGGACGGTGCCCAGGAAGGCCGACTCGATGTTCGCCTCGCGGTCCGTGGCGTGGCTCAGGGCCTGGCGGACCGCCCGGTCGGTGAAGATGCCCCGTTCGGTGTTCAGGTTGATGACCACGGGCCGGCCGGGGGTGATGTACTGCGTGAAGTCATACCGCTGGCGTGCCTCGGCGATGTTGACGGCGGGGATCTCACCGATCGCGTCCATCTCTCCGGCCAGCAGTGAGCCGTAGCGCGAGGTGCCGTCCGGGACGATGTTCCAGCGGATGCCCTTCAGGTGGGCCGGGCCCTGATGCCGCGCGTTCTCCGGCGCCCAGTCGTAGTCCTCATTGCGCTCGAACTCGATGTACTCGCCCCGCTTCCAGTCCTTGACCGTGAAAGGACCGGAGCCGATCGGCTCGGTGCAGTTCTCCTCCGCGGTCCGGTTCTGCAGCGCCGTCGGCGACTGCAGGCCGAAGTACGACTGCGAGAGGGTGGACAGGAACGGGGCGAACGGGGCGGAGAGGTGGATCTGGACCGTGTCCGCGTCCACCACCTCCGAGTGGTCGTAGAACCCACCCAGGTGGGCGGCCGCCGTGCCGTTGCCTCCGTCCATCCAGTAGTCGAAGTTGTAGGCCACGGCCTCCGCGTCCAGCCGCGTGCCATCCGTGAAGTGGACGTCATCCCGCAGCGTCAGCGTCCAGACCAACTGGTCCTCGGAGACCTCCCAGTCCGTGGCGATCCACGGCACCACGGAACCGACCTCCGTGGCCGAGACCAGGTTGTCCAGCACCTGGCGGGCGGTGAAGTTCTCCTGGATCCAGCCGCCGAAGATGCAGTTGGGCTCCTGGAGGTGTCCGTACTCGAGGACGCCGCCCTGGACCGGTTCCGTGGCGGAGCCGGTCAGTGCCGCCTGCTCCTCTGGGCC
>NZ_JALDXU010000169.1:0-2509 GCF_032154715.1 Citricoccus sp.
CCCCCGGCGTCGTGGTGGGGTGCTGCGGAGCTGCCGGACTATGGCCGGGCGGTGCCCTGGGCGGCCACCGCGGCGGCGCCGGCGGCCGCGGCCTCCGGGTCCAGGTACCGGCCGTTCGCGGTGACCGGCTTCAGGCGCTCGTCCAGTTCGTAGTACAGCGGGATGCCGGTGGGGATGTTCACGCCGGCGATCGCCTCATCCGAGATGCCGTCCAGGTGCTTGACGAGGGCGCGCAGGGAGTTGCCGTGGGCGGCCACCAGCACGGTCTTGCCGGCCTTCAGGTCCGGCACGATCTCGGTCTCCCAGTACGGCAGCAGTCGCGTGACGACGTCCTGGAGGCATTCGGTGCGCGGCAGGCCCTCACCCAGACCGGCGTAACGAGGGTCATCGGCCTGCGACCACTCCGAGGAGTCGTCCAGCGCGGGCGGCGGGGTGTCATAGGAGCGGCGCCAGGTCATGAACTGTTCCTCGCCGAACTCGTCCCGGATCTGGGCCTTGTCCTTGCCCTGCAGGGCGCCGTAGTGGCGCTCGTTCAGGCGCCAGTCCCGCTTGACCGGGATCCACTGCCGGTCAGCGGACTCGAGGGCCAGGTTGGCGGTGGTGATGGCCCGCTTCAGCACGGAGGTGTGCAGGACGTCCGGCAGCAGGCCCTCGGCGGCGAGCAGTTCACCGCCCCGGGCCGCCTCCTCGCGGCCTTTGGCGGTCAGCGGCACATCCACCCAACCGGTGAACAGGTTCTTCTCATTCCAGTCGCTCTGGCCGTGCCGCAGCAGGACGAGCTTGTAGGGTGTCTCAGCCATGGCCACATCCTAACGGGAGGCGGCCTCCCGGCCCGCTGTGCGACGAGGGTCAGTACCCGTAGGGGCGCGAGCCGCCGCTGCCGAAGAGTTTGAGCTCACCGCGCGGCCCGGCCAGGTACACGGCGGCCACGCAGAGGGCGGCGATCTGGAACAGGCTGAATCCGGCGCCTAGCCTGTTCACGGCGCCGGCCATGGACACCACGCCCACGAAGGCGGCCACCCCGGTGAGGATCAGCCAGAAGGTCTTGGTCTTCTGCCCGGCCCGTTCGAACTGGTCCTTGCCACGGGTCAGGCAGTCGCCGAAGGCCCAGACGGCCAGCACGACCGCCACCAGGGACAGCGCGATGTAGAGCCAGTTCTCAACGGTCGTGACCAGAATCCACGGAAACATGGGGTCAGCCTACCGCCGCGGCCCGCATCCCGGCCTGCAGGTCCTCCCACAAGTCGTCCACGTGTTCGATGCCCACGCTCAGCCGCAGGAGTCCGGCCGGAACGGTGGCCGGTTCACCGTCGAAACGCCGGCGGCGTTCGACCAGCGACTCCACGCCGCCCAGGGACGTGGCGGGGACCCAGTGGCGCAGGTGCCGGACCACGGCATCGGCGGCTGCTGCCCCACCCTCCACCACGAGGGTGAGCACGGCACCGAAGCCGCCCTGCATCTGGGCCGCGGCCAGGGCGTGCTGTGGGTGGTCCGGCAGGCCCGGGTACGTCACGGCAGCCAGCGGCAAGGCGCCCTCCCGCCGGGCCGCGTCGAGGCGCCGCGCCAGCTCGGCCGCGTTGGCCTGCGAGCGCTCAAGGCGCAGGGCCAGGGTGCGCATGCCGCGCAGCGCCAGGAACGCCTCCATGGGACCGGCGATCGCCCCGTGCAGCGTGCGGTGGGCGTGCAGCTGGCGGTGCAGGCCGGCGTCGTCCGTCACGGCGGCGCCCAGCACCACGTCCGAGTGCCCGGCCAGGTACTTGGTCACCGAATGGACCACGACGTCGGCGCCCAGCTCGAGCGGCCGCTGCACCAAGGGCGTGGCGAAGGTGTTGTCCACCACCACGAGGGCGCCGGCCGCGTGGGCGGCCTCGGTGAGTGCGGCGAGGTCCGCCACCTCCAGCATGGGGTTGGTGGGCGATTCGAGCCAGAGGATGCTGGCGGGATCGCCCGTGGCACCCGAGGCGCCCGTGCCGCGCACGGCTCGGATCACGGCCTCGCCGTCCGTGATGTCCACCCGCTCCACGGCCAGCCGTCCGGTCTGCCGCAGCGACTCCAGCAGAGACAGTCCACCCTGGTACGCGTGCTGTGGGGCCACGACGCGGCCACCGTTCGGGGCCAGGTGCAGGGCGGCCGAGATGGCGGCCATGCCGGAGGAGAACAGCAGCGCGGGCCGATCGGCGGGGTCCTCCACGCCCTCCAGGGCCGCCAACAGCGCCTCCGGGCCGTCCCAGGTGGGATTGGACATGCGCCCGTAGAGCCGGCGAGGCCCCGCCGCGTCCGGCTCCCAGCCGACGAACGTGGAGGTGAAGTGCACCGGTTCGTTGACGGGGGCATCCACCTCCCGGGCGGGACGGGAGGCACTGACTAACAGGGTTTCGGGATGCATCCTGAAATCGTACGTCGGGTGAGGGCCTGGGACTGTGGATCGTTGCCGGTTGTGACGGCACGGGCCGTTAGGCTGGACCGGTGATCGAGCAGCCCTCCCCCTCCCCCGGATCCGTCCCCTCGC
>NZ_JALDXU010000005.1:0-71719 GCF_032154715.1 Citricoccus sp.
ACCGCCGCACCGGCACCACCACCAGCCAACTCCTTCGTCACCTCCAACGACGTGACCTCATACGTGTTGGTTACGGTCGCCGCCGAGGTCTCACCACCGAGCTCGATCGTGGCACTGCCATCCTCACCCGAAGCACCCTCACCCGCGGTCACCTCAATCGTCGAGGAATCAGCACCACCACGTCCGGTCTCCGTCAACACACAGTCAGCACCCACCGGCAGATCCTCATACACCGCGAACAGGTCATTCTCAGCCGAGAGCGTTCGCTCCGCCCCACCCGGAATCACCACATCCACCATCTCGCCACCAGCATCCACCTCACACTGCAGACTCACCGTGAACTCACGATCCACCGCCGCACCGGCACCACCACCAGCCAACTCCTTCGTCACCTCCAACGACGTGAGATCGAAGGTGTTGATGGCCTCCAGGGACACCGGAACCGCAGCGCCGTCGTCCCCCGGCCTGATGACCACCTGACCGTCGTCCGAGATGGATGTCGAGGACGCACCGGACGCGTTCGTCTCCTCGACCGTGCACTCCGCACCGAGGGGAAGCTCCGGCGAGGAATAGGTCTCGCCAGCCGACAGGCTGATGGCGTCGTCGTCGAGCACCACCACGGGGTCACCGCCGTCCACTGGCAGCGTGCAAACTGCGTGGAAGGTGAAGGGTCCGTCGCCGTACAGGTCCGCACCTTCACCCTCAACGGTCTTCGTGAGGGTGAAGCTGCCGGATTGGTAGGCGTTGACCACCGCGACCGCGACGGCGCTTCCGCCCACGGGGATCTCCGCAGAGGTTCCGTCGTCAGACGGAATCACGCCCTCGCCGGAGATCGTCACCACGTCAGCGTCTCCTGTGCCTGTCTCTGTGAGCACGCAGTCCGAGCCGGCGGGGATCACTCCTTCCGGCGCGGTCCACGTCTCGTCAGCCGTCAGTGAGAAGGTGGCAGTCTCTCCGCCCAACTCCTCGCCAAAATCCACCGTGGCCCCGTTGGGCGCAGTGCACTGCAGCGTGAATACGAACGGCCCGTGCGTCGGTTCACCTTCAGCCGAGGCCACGACTGTCTTCGCCACGGACAGCCCGGAGTAGGCGTACTCGTTGCCGAGCGTCACCGTCTGCGATTCCGGGACGGCAGCATCCGCGTTGTTCGGGTCTGTGGCTGTGGCTGTGGCCAACGTCAGCACACCGTCCTCGGGATCGGAGGTGCGCTCGACCTCACCGAACTCACCGAGCTCACCACTCTCCGTCACCGTGCACTCCACGAGCGGGTCGATGGAGAACGGGATCCCGTCGATGCGCACGGGTGCGTAACCGTCCCCGTCACGGGTGAGCGTCACCTCGGAGGAGTCGCCCATGTCGATCGGGGTGTCACCGATACGGCATTGCACTTCCGCGGTGAATGACTCCGGTGCGGCCGACGCGGCATCTCCCGTGACCTCCTTGGAGATCTCCAGGCTGGCGGTCTGCAAATGCGCACCGACCATGCTCGGCGTTCGGGTTGAGATGGCCCCGTTGGCGTCCCAGCGGAAGCCGAACTGGTTGTAGACCAGCGTGTCCGTGACGGGTACCTGCACCGGCGCACCGCCCTCATTGCTTTCTGAGGCGGGGACGTTCTCCGTCTCGAAGACCACGTCCACCCCTTCGCCCGGGGTGAACTGCCGATCGCCCGGGTAATCGACCATCACCCGGATGCCCGTGACTGCGGACCAGTCGACAGAGTCGTCGTCCGCCGAGATCCAGACTTCGCCGGACTCGGTGCACGGGTCGACGTCTGGCTGACTCAGGGCTGCCCATCCGTTGACACAGACGTCGGAACTCGAGGTGACCTCCGTGACGACGGTGGCCCCCTCGGGCGCGGTCACGTCGATGGAGTCCTCGACGAGCTGCGGACGATACTGCGAGCCCCGAGAATTGCCCGACAACAGGAGCTGGTCACCGGCGAACGGCAGCTGGTCCACGAAGACCAGGTTGTCCACGTCCACGGTGCCGGCGTTGACGGCATGAAGCAGCCACGTATCGGTGCCGCCCACCACTGAGTTGGCCACACATGGCGCCGGGTAGAACCTTGTCCCGTCCAGTGCCTCCAGGGACCGAGAACACACAGTTTCCGGCTCACCGGGGACGTAGGCGCCGTCCTGGGAGCCGATGACACCCTTGCGGTCGAACATATTGTTGCCCTCGGCGGTCTGGATGTAATCCGTGGTACCGCAACTGGCAGGATCCGTCGTCCAGTCGTCTGTGATGGAGCCTTCACTCACCATGTTGGAGCACTGGCCCAGGGTCTCTTGCGTTTCGACCACCATCGTGTTGTCGGCTTGCTCGTCCGCACCCAGACCCGGTTGCTGCTCGGCTGTCAGGTCGATGGTCAACGTCTCGCCGGGCCGCATGGTCTGCCCGCCCTCCGGCCAGACGAAGGTCAGCGTGCGGCCGTCCTCCGAGACCTCCAGAGTCACGTCCTCGGAGAGGAGGCCGTCCTCGTCCGCCGTGACGGCGTAGCTGGACTCGCCGTTGTAGATCAGTTCCTGTGGGAGCTGGTCCGTGAGCCGGTCCAGCGTCAGGTAGCCCGTTCCGGTGTTCTGGAACGTCAGGCGGAAGGGAACCTGGTCACCGGCCGAGTGGAACCGGTGGCCGTCGTCGGTCAGTTTGTTGACCGCCAGTTCTTGTGTGCCGGGCGACAGGGAGATCTCGTCCGTGGCGGTGACTGGTTCGGTGTCGTTGCCGTCTGTACGGGTGGCCTGCGAGGTCTGGGCGTTGGCGTACGCCCCCTCGAAGACCACGTCCTCCCCGCTCTCACGCAGGGTTTCGCGCAGTTGTACCGTGAAAGCGGCCTGGGCATTCCACTCGGCTGACGGGACACTGGTCGAAAAGTACTCGCCGTCCTCACGTGTGAACGTGAAGCGAACCCCCTCGATGTTGGCGTACTGGCCCTGGGCCACCGGGACGACGGCCTCAGCAGCGGGCGTACCCGTCACCCACGATGCCTCGCCTCCGCCGTTCGTGCCGAAGGAACCGTACACGGCCATCTGAACCTGGTCGGCCCCCTCCGGAAGATTCACCTCACCGAGACCGGTAAAGTCAAACCGATCCCAGAAATCCGTAGATTCCGCCTGGTCCTCAATCGTCACGGTCGACGGCGAAAGTGTGTTCAGAGGGTCCGTACCGGAAGCCGCGCCCAGGGTGACGGTGACCGGAGTCTGCGCCGACGGCGGGGTCAGCGATTCGGGCGAGACGTCCTTGGAGGGGGCGATCGAGACCTGTCCGCCAGTCAGCGTCACGTCCGTTCCGGCGTTGTCCCCGGTGAGAGCCCCTTCGGCGGTGATCTCATCGTAGGACTGGGCGAAGGCCCGGTTGCCCACCGGCAACGTGGTCCCGGCGGCCAGTTCCGTCGTCTCCCCCGAGGAGCGCACCGTGGCACGCAACTGCGTCTCGAACACCACTGCCAGGTTGTTCTCCTGGTCGATGGTGCCGGCCCCCGTGCCGGACTGGTGGAACGACACCGACACCCCGACCACGTCGGCCAGTTCGGCTGCCGAGAGCGCCTGCGCCTCCGTGGCGTTCAGTGACGACGTCGAGTACGCACCGTCGTTGTAGTTCAGCAACCAGACCGTGGAGGCATCCAGGTTCACTTGCTCCGGCTTGCTCGCGGAGAAATCCAGGGACGTCAGATCGAAGTAGTCGAAAGGCGTCGCGCCCTGTGCAGGAACGAGCCAGTTGATGCCCTCGGCTGCGAACGGGTCAGCGTCCTGGGCCACCTGGCAGCTGGACAGGTCCACGTCAGGACAGGTGCTCGGATCGGTGAGGCGCACCTGCTGCGCCGGGGACAGCGAGGTGTTGTGCGCCGTCGCAGTCCAGATGGCCGTCGGGTAGTCCTCGGCGGCTGTGCCGGTCGGCGGAACGAAGATGTCTCCGCCAGGCATCTCTGAGGAGGCCTCAACGGTTTTCTCCACCGCCACGCCCGGCTCGCCGTCGATGATGACAATGGTGTCTGAGTCGGTGGCCGTCACCGGCTCGTCGCCGTCCCGGTAGCCGGTGATGTCCACCAGGTTGTCCACGACGCCGACGTTTTCCTCGCCGTCTACGTTGTAGCCCGTGTGGCCGGTGACGTAGCCGCCGTCGGAGCGCTTGGTGTCCCTCACCTGCCAGGTCTGGGAGAACGAACGACCGCTGCCCGCTGCCACGCCGGAGCCCGGATCGGGCGCGTAGGCGTCGAAGGCGTCACCGGGGTTGCCGGCCGCTTCTCGTGCCTCGGTATTCTCCTCGAGGACATACCGGACGCCGATCGTCGAAGACCGCTCTTCGGGGCTTAGCGTATAGCCGACAAACCGACCATTGTTGACCCAACCGCCCTCCGGGACCTGAACGTCGACCCAGTCAGAGCCGTCGAACAGCTGGATGGCGGTGACACTGTCGTATTTCAAGTACCACCCGTTGGTGTAGGGCTCGTTGTTCGGCTCCACCGGGGCCAGCGCGACCAGATCGAACGCGTCATAGACCGTGTTCGCCACGTCCGCAGGGTCCCCCGTGGGATCGGTGATCTCGACACGGTCCTGCCCGGCGGAGACGCTCCAGGACAGGGTGGTCCCCGCCTGCTGATCCGAGAGCGCCACGACAGTGTCCCTGTCCCAGGCCTTGTTGACGCCCAGAGTTCCTGGACCGGTCTCGTCGGTGATGATGGTGCCCTGGTCGGTGTCTTCGGCGTCATCCTCCAGGGGAACACCGCCGTCGGATTCGCCCGCGGCATCCGCCGTGACCGTGTTCCCGTAGCTCGTGGGCTGATCGTTCCCGGGGGTGACCGGCCCGCCGTCACGCAACTCACTGCGCGCGGTCGAGGTGAAGGCGGGTGTGACCACCTCCGTGGTGGGGAACCCCTCCTCACTGTGCAGCGAGAAGCGGACTCCCTCCACCTGGGAGGTGTCAATTCCGGCCTCGGCCAGCTCGGCCGCGGTCAGCTCCACGACGGTCGTCTGATCCTGTGCCGGGAATGCGGCCACTTGCTGCCATGCTCCGTCGATGTAGAGCTCAATGGTCATGGACGTGCCACCGGGCAGCTGCATGGGACTCACGGAAGCGAAGTTGAAGGCGTTCCAGAACTCCGGATTGGTCGCCACCGAATCCTCGATCACGAGGTCATGGACCGCGGAGGTGTCCGTGAGGGCGTTCGCAGTGGTCTCCAGAGACGTGACGACGCTCTGGCCCGGGTACACGGGCGCACCGGGGCGAACGGTCTTGTTCACGTCCACGGAGATGCCTGGTGCGACAATGCGCAGGTCATCCGTGTCTGTGGCCGTTGTCGTGCCCCCCAGCAGGTCGACAGTGGAGGCGGTCACCGTATTGGTCGTCGTCGCATCCGGTTCGCCGCCGGTAGCCTCCTCTGAGGTGTCCACCACGAACGTGGCCTCAACCCCGGCCCCGGGGGGAATCGTGCCCGTGAAGACGAATTCGAAGCCGGAAATGGCCGTGTCCGGCGGCGGCGGGATCTCCCCGTCCGTCAGGTCCACAACCTGTTCTGAACCGTCCAGGCCGTAGTAGTGAAGCTCGCCGGCCGTAGTGCCCTCGGGAAAATCAATCGGGTCCGTGAAGCCACCGAAGGTGATGGTCTCGGTGAAGAAGTCAAGATCGGCCACACGCAACTCGCCCGTCGGGGCGTTCGCGTCGCTGCCGGTGATGGTCGCGGTGGTGGACTCACCGGCGGAAATGGTCTTCTCAGAGAAGTCTTTGCTGGCAGTCGCACCGCCCTCCTGGGGGGTGATGGTGTGGGTGGCGGTGTCGGTGCCGGTGATGGGGTCTTCGCCCTCGGACGGCACCAGCGATCCTTGCGCGGTGTTCTCCACGGCATAGACCGCCGCATCGGGGGTGTTCTGCTCAAGGTCAATGTCGAAGGACAAGGTCTCGTTCACGGCGATGTCGCCGATGCAAGCAACGCGGACGCCACCCACCTCGGAGGGATCGACCCCCTCCGGAAGGGCGAGTTCTCCGCTGGCGCTCGGAGGCCCTGTCTGCCAGTTCCACACGCCGTCCTGTCCCTGCAGGTACACGTCGACCCGCGTGCTGGTGCAGGTCTCCGGCAAGGTGACATTGCTGAAGCCCGCGAAGTCGGCGATCGCGAAGGGGTTCGTCGCCTCGTCCAGTCCCGTGGCCCCGTCTACGGCGTCTGCCGGTTCCTGAAGGGAGATTTCCGGCACGGCGACGTTGGAGGTGTTCTGCGCACCAAGGGAGACGGTGGAAGGCGTGCCCGGCTGAAGAGTCGCCTCTGCGGGACTCCATGATTTGACCACGTCGATGCCCGGCACCACGTCCGACTCGATCCGTATCGTCGCTGAGTCCTCGACCGCTGCGGAGTTCGTGGCCGTCCCGTAGGCCGTGTTGACGATGTCACCGCTGCTGCCCGGCGGGTAGTCTTCCGGCACCCGCAGCGTCAGCGTGACCGTCACACCGTCGCCGGCCTCCAGCAGAGTCCCGCCGTTGGTGAAATCCACCACGAGTTCTGTGTCCCCGGTGATGGCTTCCGGCGTGGCGGTCTGCTGCTCGCCGTCAACCATCCACGTCACGGTTCGGGGAACGGTCCCCTCCCCCGGGGTGATCTGCAGATCTTCGATCGGGAATCCCGCCAGCTCTGGCGGGATCGGATCGCTCAGCTGCGCATCCTCACAGTCAGCCTCGTTGCAGGCGACCGCGATCGAATAGGTAAAGGTCTCCCCGGGGACCAGATCTTCATTGCTCACGCTCTTCGTCACCGCGAGGTAGTTGTCCTCGATAGTGGCAGACCACGCCGGCTGAACCAGACCCAACGTGCTGGAGGTCAGCAGGAAGATGAGCGTTGCGGCCAGCCACGTCCTGACGTCGTACCTTCGAGATCGGCGAGCATCGTGCGAGTACATGCATCCTCCGCGGGAGTATCTGCGAGTGTGAGACCGGGGGACACAGGACGAGTGACCACACTGCGAACCGAGTGTCCCAAACCAAGCTCACGCATTCGTCATGACCCCCCGGCCAAAAGCGACTCAGCAGACGAACACGAAAGCGCTGATTCAGGTCCGAAAGTACACTGCGGCCTGACGCGGTGGAAGGAAACGGAGTCAGTGGTCATCCGAAACGGGTGAGGCCAACTGCGGAACTCCTTCATCCCTCTGTGCGCTATTGCAGCGAGGACGTCAGTCGCGCGAGGTTGTCGAGCACTTTCTGCCGGACCGGGCGTTGCAACCAGTCCTCCAGCCGTAGCTCCCGGCTTCCGGCGCGGTATCCGTCTTCGATGTGGCGCATGGCCGTGACAAAGTCCCGACCGTGGACCAGCACGGATACTTCCATATTGAGGCTGAAGGATCGGAGGTCCATATTGCTGGACCCGATGACCGCAACGTCGTCATCGATGGTGAAGTGCTTGGCGTGAAGGACCTTGGGCGCCCGGTAGAGGTAGACACGCACACCGGCCTTCAGCAATGCCTCGTAGTAGGAACGCTGCGCGTGGTAGACCATCGCCTGGTCTCCGATCTCGGAGACGAACAGCTCGACGTCGAGGCCTCGGTCGGCTGCTGTGACCATGGCCAGGAGGATGGACTCGTCCGGAACGAAGTATGGGCTGGTAATGCTGACTCGTCGTTCAGCCTTGTAGACCAGGGCCGTGTACAGCTTGAGGTTATTGGCGTAGTCAAAGGTCGGACCGCTCGGCAAGACCTGGGCGTCAACGAGCTCCGCCACAGGCGCCTGAGCCACTGGAGCGGCCCGTAGGGGCAGAATGGCGTCGGTCTCGCTATACCAATCGGCGGCGAAAACTGCGTCGAGTTCGCGAACCACGGGTCCTTCGAGGCGGATCATCAACTCGTGCCAACTCAGGCCGCGCTTGATATTGGTCGGTTTGTTGTATGAGGCGTCGATGACATTCTGAGATCCGGTGAAAGCCACCCGGCCGTCGACCACCAGTATCTTCCGGTGGTTGCGCAGATCCGGCCGTTGCCACTGACCCCGGAGTGGCCGCAACGGCAGCATGGCATGCCACTCGGCTCCGATCCCGGCGAGGAACTCCCGCGTGTCATGAAGACTCTTGCCCATGATGCCGGCCAGATGGTCAGAGAGGACCCGCACCATCACGCCTCGAGCAGTCGCCCGTTGCAGAGCCGCGAAGAATGGTTTCGTCGTCTCGTCGCGGGCCAAGATGTAAAACTCCACGTGCACATAGTCGGTCGCGAGGTCGATCTCCGCGATCATGCTCTCCAACGCGCCGGAGTACCCAGGGAGGAGGATGACCCTGTTCCCGCCGATCATGGGCAGCGCACCCAGTTTGCGATTCAACGAGGCAACAGAGGGCAACCAAGAGGGCCGGTCGGCCCTGAGACGAATGACCGAGAGGTCTTCCAGTTCCCCCAGGGCCCGGGCATCGATGATGCGCTGTTTCTCCCGCCGCTCCTGGGGCAGTTTGCCGGTCCCGACGAAGAAGAAGGCGAGGGCTCCGAGAAACGGGATGAAGACAATCGCCAAGATCCACGCGATGGCGGCGGACGGGCGGCGGTTGGTCGACACCACCACTGCCGCAGTCAGGGCCAGAAGCCCGTGGACGAGGAGTACTACCAGGGCTATCAGGTCTGCATCACCCAGGAAATCTGGCATCGCTGCACCTAACTTTGTCGCACGACCTGGTGGATCCCGCGGCCACCCCCAGTCTTGCCGAGGACGCATCAGCGCAGTGGAGAACTTCATCCTGAGTGGATGAGAGAGGGAGGCCCCTCAAGTAGGCGCACGGACGCCTCGTCATCGGATCGACCAGTGGACCACCACGGCAGCCGACAGCGAGGCGGTGACAGGTCCTCCGTGGTCTTACAGCATCCCTTCCCATGACGAACTGTCCATGTATATGCTCCGGAAGTGACAACCGCCAGGCCAGTGGGCAGGACAGCACCGTGGGCTCGGTACCGCCTTCCCGACAGCACGCCGGGCTCCCTGTCGCGGTCCCGTGTGACTGCATCGATAGAACAATCTGTTCGTGGCCACCGAGTCTTGGTCATCGTCGCGCCGAGCGGATACGGCAAGACGACGGCCGTTGCGGAATGGGCCGGACAGCAGAGCCGGCCGACGGCTTGGTTGTCCGTGATGACAGAGGTCGAAGACAGCCGCGCCCTGTTCACCGGGATCATGTCAGTGCTCGGGGAACGGGTCGAGGCCCAGACAGACGACACGCAGCCGTCCGCCTCCTGGAGCGCCCGGGACGGCGTCAGAGCCATGTATCGCCACATCTGCGAGACCGTCCAGGAGCTTGATTCTGTTCTCGTTCTGGTCATTGACGACGCCCACCGGGCGGGAAGTGAGTTGACGAACGGGTTGCTGGGCATGCTGGTGGCAGCGGCTCCGAAGCAGCTGAAGCTCATTCTCGTCGGGACGCCCGCCCTCGAGGCCACGCTGGCCAAGCAGATCATCGCAACGCCGGAAGCCCGTCTTGGGGCCGCTGATTTGGCTTTCGACCTGGCAGAGACCCAGCTTCTTCTGGAGCACTTCGGAACGCCCCTCGATGCTTGCGAGGTGCTGGACTACACCCAGGGTTGGCCCATCGCCGTGCATATGGCCGCCATCGGAGGACGACGTCCCTCGTCATCAGACGGTGATCCAGAGGATCTGCTCCAGGACTACATACATGACCACATCCTGACTGCACTGCCCCCCTCCCTGGCGGCATTCGCACTCACCACGACTGTATGCACGGAACTGACAGCAGAGTTGGCCTCTGCCCTCACGGGAAGAGTGGACGCCGGAGAACTTCTGGACGCGCTCGCTCAGCAGGGGATCTTCTTGCGCCGCTACTTCGGACAGAATGAGATTCTTGTCTATCGCTGGCACGCGCTTTTCGCACGGCAGTGCACCCGTATCCTCGCGAGCCAGGATGAGCGTGCGCTGAGATCACTCCACCGCAGGGCCGGTGACTACCTGGAATCGTCGGATCCGCTGGCTGCACTTCGTCACTTCATGGCTGCCCGGGATCATGACCGGGCGGTGACAAGCCTCACGTCTTGCTGGCTGGAACTGATCGTGGGGGACCATGCCGAAGATCTGGCGGCATTCTGCGCGGGGCTCCCCGACCGGGTCTCGACGAAACCCCTGGTCCAAGTGATCTGGGCGTGCGCCGAAGATGCCATCGGAGAACACCAGGTCGCCCGGTCCCGGTTTGAACACGCTCTAGGGTCGGAAGACCATGAGGGAACCGACAATGCCCTGGGGCCTGTCCTCTGCCTTGGCCGACTCTTCCTCAGCGAAGACGTGGACGAAGCCCTGAGGGCCAGCCAGGAAGTCAAAGCGTACTTGTCTGCCGCAGACGGATGGGAAGGCACGGAGCGTGCAGCGGCGCTGTATCTGTTGGCCTGGGCTGAACTGCGGTGGCGCTTGCATCCGGACGCCGCGCCAGAAATGCTCTCGGCTGCGACGCGGGAATGGGCGGGCTTGGGCAACAGCCAGCTCGAACGCAGTTCATTGACCAGCTTGGCCCTGGTCCATGTCTGGACCGGGCGCAATCGTCACGCCCGTCAAATGCTCCATGCGCTCACGCTCCCACCGGACGGGGCAGACCAGCAGGCGGCGAAACACGGGGACAGTGCTATCAGCACCGCATCCGGACTTCTAGCGTATTGGTCTGCCGACTATGACGTGGCGAGTGCGGAGTTCAGGCATGCCATAGAGGCTGGTGACGCGCCTCCTCCCTTCGGTGGCGCCCTCCGCATGCTGCTCGCCTTCAGCGCCGCCGGGTCGGGTGATCCAGTGTGGTGCCGTCGAGCCGCGGCGGAGCTGCAGGCCATCCCGCGGACCGCTGTGCGGGGGACGCAGTGGCCGGTCTTCCGCGACGCGGCCAAGGCGGTGTTGGAAGAGGCTGCAGGGCACAGGGCCCGGGCGGTGGCCCTAGTACAACGTCTCCCCGACGTGGCCAATCTGCCCATGGTGGGGGTGGTATCCGCCGGGATACTGCGCCGCGCGGGCGACCCCCTGGCGGCATTCCGCCTGTTGTCCCGGCATCACGAGTTCATGGATGTTCCCTATGTGGCGGTCTCCACACGCATCACTGCAGCACTCGTCCACAGGCTGCGCGGTGAGCCAGACATCGCCCACGAGTACTGTGAATACGCCCTGGAAGTCGCGACCCGAGAGGATTTGCGACAGCCCTTCTGTGATGAGGATCTGAACCTACGGCTCTTGCTCTCCGAGCACCTGTCCAGAAGGACGGCGCACGAGTCCTTCATCACCCAGTGCCTGACGGTGATCCGCACCCCCGGCGTGCTGGCGGTGTTGTCCGAGCGGGAGGTCGACGTCTTCCGACTGCTCCAAACATCCAAGACGATTCGTGAGATCGCGGAGGACCTTCTCGTCTCCGTGAACACGGTCAAGACTCACCAACGATCCATCTACCGAAAGCTGGGCGTGCAGAGCCGCCGCGAGGCTCAACGGGTTGCCCCGTGAAGCTGGTCGGCATCTCTCGTCCTCAAGTGGAGCCACCGTTTCTTGTGTCGTCCTCCTGGTAGCCCAAGTCATCCAGGACGGCTTCGGCGACGTCCGCCGGTACTTGGGCCACAGAGATCACGGTGGCTCCCGGGCTGCGATAGTGCTCGCGGGGAGAGTCCCAGGTGCGTTCGATGAGGACAATTGCCCATCCGCCGAGGGCCACCCGTCCCATCACGTCTTGGATGTCCTGTTCTGAGATCAACCCCGCGGCCGCCAGGTCGATTCCGGCCAGAGAGAACTCGTCAGCGTCGATGTCCGACCATGACACGGATCCGCAGGGCATCCGGGTGGCGACGACGACATCCATGACACGCAGGCCACCCGCGTGAACCAGCTCAGCCAATCGAAGCAACAGCTCGGGATCCGGGTGGTCATCGACCAGGGGTGCCACCACGAATTCCATGGGGCCGAGGTTCCTGGGGACCACGATGACCACCCAACTCCTGAACTATGTGATGCTGAACTGCACCATTCGGGCGTCAGGCCAGCGCTCTGGACTTGATGGACTCGAACTCGGCCTCGGTGATGGTGCCGGCCTCGCGCAACCTCGCGGCCTTGTCAATCTCGTCACTGGGACTCGTTCCCGCCACATGTCGGATGTAAGCATGAGCGGCGTCCTCTTGTTGCTGGACAGCAGCAGCACCGCGCTCTGCCATCTTGTCGCCCCGAGCGATCAAGTAGACGAGCGCCGTGATGAACGGGACGAAGATCAGGAAGAACACCCAGACGGCCTTGGCCCAGCCCTTCAGAGCCCGGTCCCGGAACACGTCCGCGATGATGCTGAACAGGGTCATCAGGTAGGCGATGAAGACGAAGGCCCACAGGAACCACCAGATGATCGACCAGAAGGATTGCCAGAATTCCATGGGATGGCCTTTCTCGAAGTGACGCGCTTGTCGGTGTGGTGATGCACGGAGCCTCACATGCTCGAACCCGTCGTCGGCTGAGAACTCATCCGATCAGGATGAGGCTCTGGCGGCCCTTTCGGAGGCGAAGCCTACGGTTCGCATCATGAACGAGGAACAGCTCCCTCAGCGGGCCTCTCCCCAGCCCGTACCCTGGCCCGTCGAAAGTCGTTCGTCGAGGCGTTCCTGGCCCTCCTTCGTCCGAGTCACGCCCGTCCGGCCCTTGGTGAACGGCTTCGTCTGGGCCGTCGGTGTCCTGGCGGCAGTAGCACTGGCGCTGGCCGTCTCCTCGATCTCGACCGTCCTGATGTCCATCTCACTGGCGGCCTTCCTGGCGCTGGGCATGGCGCCGGCGGTCAGCTCGATATCCCGCCGGGGGGTGCCCCATGCCTGGTCGGTCCTGATGGTCGCCGGCGCTTTCCTGCTCCTGGTCGCCGCCATCCTGGCGTTCGTGGTCCCGGCCATCATCCGGCAGTTCTCCCATGCCGTCCAGAGCGCGCCGGATGCAGTGGCCGCTCTGACCTCCAGCTCCTGGTTCACCGGCTTGGAGAACACGTTTGACCTGGACGCCGCGACCTTGCTGATGCAAGCCGTGGATTCGGTGGCCACCCCGGAGTCAATCCTGGCCATTTCCGGCGGGGTTCTACGGGCCGGCGCCGGGGTGGTGGGGGCGATCTCGAGCACCTTCATCGTCGTAGTCCTGACGCTGTACTTCGTGTCCTCGCTCGACACGATCAAGCGTTCTGCCGCTAGCCTGATTCCCGCTTACCGGCGTGAAGGGTTCTCCACTCTGTTGGACAAGATCACGACGTCGGTCGGTCGCGTGGTGGCCGGCGGGGTCACCCTCTCGACCATCAACGCGGCCGTCGTCTTCCTCATCCAATGGGTCATCGGCTCATCACTACCTGCACTGATGGCGCTCATCGCCTTCTTCATCACCCTGGTCCCCATGATCGGGTCCATGGTGTTCCTTGTCGTCGGTACTGCGGGCGCCCTCCTGATCAGTCCCACGGCGGCGCTCATCTTCGCCATCGCCTACTTCGCGTATATCCAGATTGAGGCCTATGTGGTCACTCCTAGGATCATGGGACGGGCCGTCAACGTCCCGGCTGTCCTGGTCATCATCGGAGCGATGATCGGCGCTGCGCTGTTGGGCCTGCTCGGTGCATTGTTGGCGATCCCTGTCACCGCCTCGATCCTGATCGTGATTCGCGAGGTGGTGATCCCCCGGTCCAATGCGCAGGTCACCGCATCAAACTCCCCGTAGTACCACTGTCCAGCAGCCTCGTCGCCCGGCTCGCCTTCGGGTCGCCCAGTCTGGGTGAGCGGATCACTGTGCCGGCACCCGTTCCGGGAGCATCACAGCATGCACACCGCGCACCGCCATGGTCGCCGGAGTGGATCAGTCATTGAGAGGGGAGAGATCATGCCTGAATTCCGATACGGACCCGTGGAGATGTACGTGGTGGGATTCGCCCAGGAGAAACCTGACCCCGGGGCGTGGGACGCACTGACCAACGTTCTGGCCACCGGCGCCGTACGGTTGCTCGACCTCGTCGTCATCAGTAAGGACAGCATGGGAGAGGTGGCGATACTCGAGCTGGAGGGGAATCACCTTCTGGACCTGGACATCGAGCCAGATCCCCTGGCGGATGGACTCATCGCCGAAGAGGACCTCGTGGAACTTGCCGCTCCGATGCCCCGGGAATCCTCGGCCGTGGTCCTGGCCCTGGAATTGGCCTTCGAACGGACCCTCGCCGAGAGACTCGCCCAGGGCGGCGGAGAGGTCCTGCAGACCACACGCGTGCCCGCTCCGGTCGTCAACGCCATCATCGATCTGTACGAAGCAGTGGAAGGAAAATGACCATGCCCCTCCGACGAGTAGGACGCCCCGGCCTCTTAGGACTCGCAGCACGAACGGCCGTCGTGGCCGGGACCGCGCAGGCCGTCTCCGGACGGGTCGCTGGAAATCAGCGCAACCGTGCCCAAGCCCAATTCGACCAGGAACAGTACGCGGCCGCGCAGCAACAGGCGCGCATCGACGCTGCGGCCCAGTCTGCAACCACTCCGACGGCTCCTCCAGCGCCAGCGGCACCTCCCAGTGCGGCTGGTGCCCCCGACATTCTGGACCAGCTGCAACGACTGGCCGATCTCAAGCAGTCTGGCTTGCTTACCGATGAGGAATTCGTGGCTGCCAAGGCCAAGCTTCTCGGTTGACCATCCTCCTTCCGTCTGCGGCGGCGACTTCGCGGCCGCCATCGTGACCACTGACAGGAGCTACACCCCATGGACCAGAAACCCGCAGCACCCACCATCGAACGGCAGCACGCCGAAGCCCTGACGAGACTGCCCTTTGACGACAAGCGAGACTTTGAGCAGGCAGAACGCGGATTCATCGCCACACTCAAGCCGGCCATCGTCCGGGATGACCACGGAGCAGTCGTCTGGGACAACGACAGCTATGACTTCCTCCAGGGTGATGCGCCGGCCACGGTCCATCCCAGCCTGTGGCGGCAGTCTCAACTGGTGGCCAAGGCCGGACTGTTCGAGGTATCCGAGGGGATCTACCAGGTCCGTGGTCTCGACCTGTCCAACGTGACCTTCGTGGAGGGGAACACCGGGGTCATTGTGATCGACCCGCTGCTGTCCCGAGAAACCGGTGCAGCAGCCTTGGACCTGTACCGCCGGAACCGTGGCGAACGGGACGTCGTTGCCGTGATCCATACCCACAGTCACGTCGACCACTTCGGCGGCGTCTTCGGCGTGACCTCTCAGGCAGACGTCGATTCCGGCGCGGTCCAGATCATCGCACCAGAGGGTTTCGTCGAGCACGCGGTCGCAGAGAACGTCTACGCCGGCGTCGCCATGGCCCGCCGCTCCGGCTATATGTATGGAGCGGCCCTGGACCGGGGACCCCAGGGCGCAGTGGGCGCCGGACTGGGCCAGACCACGTCCACCGGCGAAGTCGGTCTGATCGTCCCGACCATGGAGATCTCGAAGACCGGTCAGACCCACACCGTCGACGGCGTCGAGATCGAGTTCCAGATGGCCCCCGGGACCGAGGCTCCCGCTGAGATGCACTTCTACTTCCCTCAGTTCAAGGCCTTGTGCATGGCCGAGAACGCCACTCACAACCTGCACAACCTGCTCACCCTCCGCGGAGCCGTGGTCCGGGATCCTCACGTGTGGTCCCAGTACCTGACCGAGGCCATCGAACGGTACTCGGACAAGACCGAGGTGGTCTTCGCGTCCCACCACTGGCCCACCTGGGGCCGAGACGAGATCGTCGCGTTCCTCTCGCTGCAGAGAGACCTGTACGCGTATCTCCACGACCAGACCCTCCGATTGATCAATCGGGGCTACACCGGGGCCGAAGTCGCCGAGGACTTCACCCTGCCGCCGGCACTCGAGAACGTCTGGCACACCCACGGTTACTACGGTTCGGTCAGCCACAACGTCAAAGCCATCGTGCAGCGGTATCTGGGGTGGTTCGATGGCAATCCCGCCCGGTTGTGGCCGCACCCGCCCCAGGCGCTGGCCCAGCGTTACGTGAAAGCCATGGGCGGCGTGGACCGCGTCGTCGAGATCGCTCGAGAAGCCTATGATGCCGGGGACTACCGCTGGGCAGCCACGCTTCTCGATCATGCGGTCTTCGCGGACGAGTCCCATGCCGACGCGCGAAGCCTGTATGCAGACACTCTCGAGCAGCTGGCCTATGGCTCCGAGAACGGCACCTGGCGCAATTTCTTCTTCTCCGGGGCCACCGAGTTGCGGGGAGAGAACTTCGGCACCCCCATCGACACGAATGCACCGACCGTGATGGCGAACCTCTCGCCAGAACAGCTCTTCGATGCCATTGCCATCCAAGTCAACGGGCCTAAAGCGTGGGATCTCGTGGTGACGTTTGCTGTGGTGTTCACAGATCTCGGGCGGCGGTTCCGGGTCACCTTGCGGAACGGGGTCCTGGTGTACGTCGAGACGGATGCTGTGGACGGTATCGAGGCGACCCTTCGGACGGCGAAGATGCGCTTCCTCGCCCTCTTGGGCGGCGATATGGACTCGCCCGGCATGGAGGTCGAGGGTGACTCCACCGCACTACAGCGCCTCCTGGGCGTGCTGGAGCCCGGAGACAAGGCGTTCAACATCGTCACCCCGTGACGGTGCTTCGTCGCTGAGGAGTCCGTGTGGCCGGAGACCGGCCGCATGGATTCCTCGCTGCTTGTCAGAGACGGTCCGGGGGCACCAGCGGGGGCTCGCCAGGGTCGGCGGTGACCGTCCCATCCAGTTGGGCCTCTTCCAGTTCGGCGGCCAGCCGGGAGATGACCTCAGACGTCACTCTGGGACCGGCGAGCGGCAGATGCCAGTACTGGATCCTCAGGGTCCACCGCTCCGGCGAGGCCGCCTGTACCAGCGCTCGCGTCGGCGTCGTGGTGTCCACTCCAGCGGCCCTGGTGGCGCCAGCAGTCAAGAGTGAGCACACCCGCTCCACTGAGGTTCCGGCCTTCCGGAGTACGCGGACTTGCACCTCACTGCGCCGCAGCCCTTGGCGGGAATGGTTCACGAGCACGCCGCCGAGCAGCACCGCATTGGGGATGTGCACCGTCCGGCCGTCGAGCGTCACCATGATGACCGAACGGCCGTTGAGTTCCCGGATAGTCCCCTCGATGCCACCGTCGGGCCCCTCCACCTGGATCTGGTCACCGACTTTGACGGGTTGCCTGGATTGAATGAGGACGCTGGCGGTGAAGTTCTCCGCGAAGCCACGCACGACCATGACGAACACCGCGACCACGATCACCACGATGGCGAGCAACGGTTGGATGTTGGCGCCCAAGAACGCCAAAGCCAGTCCGACACCCACCAGGACCAGGAGATACTGGACGATCCGGGCGGCCACGTACGCCACGGGTTCCTGGATACCCGGGGTTTTCCGCAACAGCGCGAGGACTCCGCGCCGGGAGTACCGGGCGATGATCCAGCCCGCCAGGATCGACAGGATCGCCAGCAGGACCTCCCACCACGTCGTCGTGGTCGGCAGGTACTGCGTAGGATCCAGTTGGTTCAAGTCCGGCAGGCCGGACGAACCTTCCGCTTCCGAGGGCGGGGCAGGGGCCGGAGTGTCAGAACGAGCCAAGGCCCTTGCCGATCGCGTTGACGGCCAGCACCAGCAAAAGAATCGACATGATTGTCGAGTTCTGTTGCACCAGCCAGATGCGGAGTTTCTCCAACGGCGCACGCAGCCGTTCGGAGGCGAGCAGGAATCCGACCACGGGAACCCAGACCGTCGCGCCGGCCAGCACCGTGAAGATGACCACGACGGCGGCGCTCACCCCGGGCGCCGTCCCAGCGGATCCGATCGCCAGGCCCGCGGACGCTGACATCACCAGATTCTTCGGGTTGACGGCGACTAGCAGGACGGCCAGGCCCAGCGCCTTGCCGAAGGCCATGCTGTCCACCGCCTGCATCCACTTCGGCAGATCGGGTTGCTCGTCGTTCTTCGGACGGCTCTTCCACTGCCTAGCGGCGACGAACAACAGCAGAACGCCGAGGGCCAGGTGGATGATGCCTCGGATGGGACGTGCCCCGTCGTCGCCCTCGGGCAGAAAAGAGGACAGGAGCGTGAACACGGTGGCGGCCACGATGATGCCGCCGAGCCATCCGGTGAGGAAACCCACCGCCGTGGACCGTGCGCGTGGGGACATCAGCATCAGGATCACCGCGATGATGGGGATCGGACTGACGGCGATGCCCAGCGCCAAGGGAAGGATCTCCCCGATCATCGCCATCATGTCAGTCCCCTTCGGGTGCAGCACCGCTGCGGATAGTGTGGCCGGTGTTGGCATCACGAGTCTCGTCATAAGCAGAGACGGCCGCGCGATTAGTAGAGAACACGGTGTCGCCGCGCATGATCCCGAGGCGGTCCAGCCGTGGCACGGTGTCTGGCCGCACCCGGCTGAAGGCCACGGAGATCTCCCGGTCATCCAGCCAGCCGCGCAACGATTCGAAGGCTTCGGCACCCGTGACGTCGACGTCGTTGACGGCTTCCATGTCGATCACCAGGTGCCGGACCCCCTCCGGTCCGCCTGCACCCTCGATGGCCGACCTCACGGCTTGGCCGAACACGGTGCCGTTGGCGAAGAACAGGGGTGCTCCCAGCCGGACCACCAGGACGCCGGGCGCCGTGACGGACCCCTCGGGAGCTCTGTCCAGCAATGATTCCTGGGGATCGCCATCCGCAGCGAGGACGTCGATGGCAGGTGCGGAGGCTCTCTTGGCCAGATTGACCAGGGCCAGGACGAACGCCACCAGGATGCCCGGGATGGACCCGATGAACAGGGTGACGAGAAAGCACACCAGCCCGATGAAGAACTCGAAGCGGTCGAGTCTCCACAAATCCCGAAACTCGCGGATGCCCAGCAGGGGCAAGACTGCCACCCCGACGATGGCTCCGATGGCAGGGGACGGAATGTCCGCCAGAAGGGCCGTTCCGAAGAGCAGCAGGAGCAGTGCGCCTCCGGCGAGGACGAATGACGGCAGCTGGGTCCGGGACCCGGCCTGATCCATGGCAGCTGTCCTGGAGGTCGAGGAGCCCACGGCGAAACTGGCGCTGGCACCGGCGGCGATGTTGGCCAGACCGAAGGCCGTCAAGTCGCGGTTCGGACTGGTGGCATAGTGGCGTTTCTCCCCGTAGGAGCGCGAGACCAGCAGACCCTCAGCGGTCGTGACCAGCGTCAAGGCCATGGCCGAGGGAACGAGCAATAACCAGTCCATCCAAGCCAAGACGGGCCAGGTGAGTGCGGGCGGTCCGGCGGGCACCTCGCCGAGGACGGCCACGCCGGCCTGATCCGCCGCTGTCAAGACCACCACGATGGTGGCCGCCACGAGCACCACCAGCGCCCAGGGAACGGACGGAGCGAGCCGCTTGCCGAGCATGAGGACGCCGACTGACACGCCGGCGATCAACAGAGACCAACCGCTCGCATCCGGCAGCCCCGTCACCAGTGCCACGATCTTCTCCACGAACTCCGCGCCCGAGGGGAGCGAGATACCCAGCATCTTCGCCACTTGGGACACGAGGATATCGAAGGCCAGGCCGCCGACGAACCCCACCAGGATCGGCTTGGAGAGGAAGTTGGCGAGGAACCCCAGTTTGAAGTAGGCCAGCAACAGGAGCATCACGCCACAGATGACGGCCTGGGCCATGGCCATGACCGCGTAGTTGTCGCTGTCCGCCACGGCCAGACCGCCGATCGACGAGGCGACCAGCGCGGCAGCGGCGGCGTCCGGGGACGCCACCAGTTGGCGCGAGGACACCACCAGCGCATAGACGATGGAGGGCAAGACCAAGGCGTAGAGACCAGCGGTCGGTGGCAGCCCGGCGATCTGGGCGTAACCGATGTTCAGGGGCACGGCGATGGCGATCAGGGTGATGCCGGCGAGGAGTTCCCGCGCGAGGTTGCGCTTCGTCAGTCCGGCCAACGGTCGTTGCACGGCGACCTCCTGGGTTGGGTAGACCCACGATAGGTAACGGCCGCGGCCGCCTCCGGGGGCACTCATCCCGACTGGGTGAGGGATCTGCTGCCGGATGGCGTGACGGTCCAGGATCAGACCAACCATGGAGGAGACGACCTGGAACAGGTCGAGGGTGTATTGACTCCCGAGGAGGAGGACCGGCGTGGCCGAAAAACATGCGGCGCCCGAAGGCGCCGCCCCGAGGAGGACTGCCAGCACCGGGGAGCCGTCAGATCAGTCGTCCGCCATGGACCTCTTGACGGTGGTCCTGTTGTCCCTGATGGCGGTGCTGACGGCCTGGTGTGGATTCCAGGCGTCCAAGTGGGGCGGGGAGATGTCCATTGCGTTCAGTCAGGCCTCCAGCTCGCGCATCCAGGCGGCCAGCGCCGAAGGAACAGCCCGGGACGCGCGGCAGTACGACTTGTCCATCTACACCGAATGGGTCCTCGCGACGGCCGACGGCCGCGACAACCTGGCCGGTTTCATCGAGAATCGGTTCACCCCCGAATTTCGCACCGCCTTCGACGTGTGGATCGCCGAGAATGAGGGCGGCGGTCCCCTGATGATGCAGGAGGGCGGTCCCATGGCCTTGGAGGAGTACGTCCCGCCCGGCACCCGGAAAGCCGAGGAACTCTCCGCCCTCGCGGATGCAAAGTTCCAGGAGGCGCTCGAAAACAATCAACGCGGGGACAATTACTCCTTGTTGACAGTGGTCTCCGCTTTGGTGCTGTTCCTGACTGCGATGTCCCAGCGCCGGGGCCCCCGCTGGGCGCGCAGGACCTTGCTGGGCCTTGGCGTCATCGTGGCGGTGGGGTGCATCGCCACTATGGTGACTTTCCCCGTGAAGATCTGACCGGAGTCGTGCACTGCCTCAGGCCGTGCCCGGGTTGAAAGTGAAGACAGATGCCGTCCAACAGAGCGTGGTTCGATCTTCCCCAGTTGGGTCCCGCGGGAAGCTGGCGAGACGTCGGAATCGCCGTGGGCCGCGGCGCGCTGGTGGTGGGATTCCTGGTGCTCGTGTATTCCATGGTGCCGGTGGATGGCTTCAACGACGAGAGAGCCGTGGCGGCCTGGGTGAGACTGGTGGCTGTCGGCCTCGCCTTCCTCCTGGTCTTGGGAGTGGAGCTCCGCATCGTGGCCTCCTCCCACGCACCGATGATCCGGGCGGCCGAAGCCGTGGTGGAGAGTGTCGTGGCCTTCGTCTGCCTGTTCGCGCTTCTGCATCTCTCGATCTCCACCACCGATGACCAGTCCTTCAGCGAGCCGTTGGACCGGCTTGACGCTCTGTATTTCACGTCCGGCACGTTGGCCACGGTCGGCTTCGGGGACATCACCCCGGTGGATCCGCTCGCACGCACCGTCGTCACAGTCCAGATGCTGGCGGGCCTCGGCGTCCTCGTCATCGTCGTGAAGGCCGCCTTCCACGCCGCCAGCCGCAGCCGTCGCCCGTGACATGCCAGGCCTCACCCACGGTGGGTGACCTCGCCCCCTCCCGCCCCGGTCAATGCCACACGATGGCCACACGAACCGGCTGAAGGTTCGTGCGCGATGCCTGGAGCAGGAGGACGAGACTCGCCCTCTGCCGCTTGAGAACGGCTCGCGCCATGACAGCGGCCCTGGACATTCTGGGGCCCTTTGGGAAAGGAATGCTCGTGGCAACTCTTTCAGTGTGGAAATTCAATGACGCGTCGGAAGCCGAGCAGGCCGAGCAGACCCTGCTCAACCTGCAGACCCAAGAGCTGATCAGGGTTCATGATGCGGCGGCAGTATCCTGGCCCGCTGACGCCAAGAAGCCCAAGACCTCGCAGCTTCACAAGGTGAAGGGGGCCGGCGCCCTGGGCGGGACCTTCTGGGGCCTGCTCTTCGGCACGATCTTCTTCGTGCCATTGATCGGCGCCGCTGTCGGGGCGGCCGCCGGCACGCTCACCGGCGCTCTGACCGACGTCGGCATTGACGACTCCTTCATCAAACGCGTCCGTGACAAGGTCACCCCCGGAACCTCCGCCTTGTTCGTCCTCACCACTGGAGCGGTGACCGAGCGAGTGGCCGAGGCCTTCCGCGGCACGGAGATGGAACTCCTGGAGACCAACCTCAGCCACTCCGAGGAGGAAGCTCTCCGGGCGGTCTTCGCCTCCGACGAGAGCGCAGTTGAGTCCAGCCCCGGCGCGAACTCCTGACGCCCCTCACGCCTCAGGCCGGGCTCAGCACTCGGGGAGGTTCACGGCCACATTGACGGCCAGCCCGCCGCGGGAGGTCTCCTTGTACTTGGACATCATGTCCCGGCCCGTGTCCCGCATGGTCATGATGGCCTCGTCGAGGCTCACGCGGTGGGACCCGTCCCCCGCCAGGGAGAGTCGGGCGGCGTTGATGGCCTTGACGGAGGCAATCGCGTTGCGCTCGATACAGGGGATCTGCACCAGACCGGCGATCGGGTCGCAGGTCAGCCCGAGGTTGTGCTCCAGGCCGATCTCCGCGGCGTTCTCCACCTGCTCCGGGCTGCCGCCCAGCACTGCACATAGTCCGGCGGCGGCCATGGAGCAGGCCGATCCGACCTCGCCCTGACAACCGACCTCCGCCCCCGAGATCGAGGCATTGCGCTTGAACAGGGTCCCGATGGCCCCGGCGGTGAGCAGGAACTCCTCCACCCGGTCATCGTTGCACTCGCGGAACATGTCGAAGTAGTGGAGTACGGCGGGGATGATGCCCGCGGCTCCGTTGGTGGGGGCGGTGACCACGCGGCCGCCGGAGGCGTTCTCCTCGTTGACGGCCAGGGCGAAGAGGTTCACCCATTCCATGGCCCACAGGGTGTCCTTGGTGTCCCCCTTCGACTCCTGCTCGCGGAGCCGGCGCCGCAGCCCGGGGGCCCGTCGCTTGGCCTCCAGCCCGCCGGGCAGGACCTCCTCGGTCCGGCTGCAGCCGTTCTCCACGCATTCCTGCATGACGGCCCACACCTGCAGCAGCGCGCTGCGGATCTGCTCGGCGGAGTGCCGCGTGAGTTCGTTGGCGTGCATGACCTGCGCGATCGACAGCCCTGACTCGCGGCACCGCTGCAACAGCTCATCGCCGGTGGCGAACGGGTACGGCTCAGGGACCTCCGGCTCGGCATCGGCCGGGTTGGAGAGGTCCTCCGAGGTCACCACGAAGCCGCCGCCCACGGAGTAGTACTCCTGCGAGGCCAGGACACCACCGGCGCTGCCCCGGGCGGCACCGTCCTCGACCCCGGTTCCGGCGGCCGCTGCGGCCTCCTCGGAGGAGTAGGCGGTGAGGCGCATGCCGTTGGGGTGGCCGGGCAGCGACTCCCAACCGTTGAGCACCACGTCCTCCGCGGAGAAGGCCACCTCGTGCGTTCCGTCCAGTCTCAGCCGCCCTGAGTCCATGGCCTCTGCCACCACCCGGGGCGCCTCGTCTGCGCCAACGGACTCCGGGTCCAGCCCCGCCAGGCCCATGATCACGGCGTGGTCCGAGCCGTGGCCCCTGCCCGTGGCGCCGAGGGATCCGAACAGCACTGCCTTGACCCGCACCACCTCGTCGAGCCGGCCGGTCTCGGCCAGCGATCGGGCGAAGAGCCGGGCGGCCCGCATCGGTCCCACGGTGTGGGACGACGACGGCCCCAGACCGATCGAGAAAAGGTCCAGCACGCTCAAGGTCACAGCACATCCTCCTGACGGAACTCCGCCATGGAGTCCACCAACCAGCGTACGAGGAACTCGGAGAAGGATGCACGCGGGTAGACGCGGAACTCCTGCTCACCGGAGCGGTGCAGCAGCACCGGGACCGGTCCCACCGCCGTCACGATCGCCTGGCCGACGGGGAAGGAGCGCGGATGCAGGTCCGCCTGGCACCCCTTCTCCAAGACCTCCCGGGCCGAGGAGCCGGCCAGCACGAGGATCGTGCGGTTGGCGGAGAGGTCCAGGGCCTGGCCCGGCAGTCCCTCGAGGGCGGCCTCCAGCGAGTCCGCGTCACCCGGGCACTGTTCCCGGGAGACGTCCACCACGAGGAACTCGTCCGGGGACAGCCACAGCACGTGCTGGCCGGAGGCGTCCCCCGTGCTCTGGCCGTGGCCGGCCGGGAGCCTGACGCCCAGGACGGCTTCCAGGGCCCGTGCGGACTCAGAGTCCGGCGCGGCGCGCAGGCCGATCTGGACGGCGAAGGGCAGCTCACGCAGGGAGACTGCGCGGGCACCGGTCACCTCGGCCTCCGCCATGAGGGACTCCAGGTGGGCCGCCGGGGAGGTGCGGATCGATCGGGTCATCAGGTTCTCAGCCATCACGGCGGGTCCCTTCGGGGTCGTAGAGGATGGACGAGGCGATCTCCACCTCGACGTAGTTCTTGCCGTCCGGACCACCGGCGCCGATCGGTGAGCGCACGATCTCGCCGATGCGGTTGCGGCCGTTGTCCACGAGGGCCAGACCGAAGGGCCGGCCCAGCGCGGGCGAGTTGTAGGAGGAGGTGACGTGGCCGATCATCGGGACCGGGCCGGCGTCGGGCGTCAGCGGGGTCCCCGCCGTCACCAGCTGGGCGCCCTCCGCGAGGCGCGTGGTGCCGTCCACGGGCAGCACACCCACCAGGTGGCGGCGGTCCTCGCGGGCTGTGTGCGCCCGGGAGAACGAGCGGTTGCCCACAAAGTCCTTCCGCGTGGACACCGCCCAGCCCATCCCGGCGTCCTGCGGGGTCACGGTGCCGTCCGTGTCCTGGCCGATGATGATGAGGCCCTTCTCGGCGCGCAGCACGTGCATGGTCTCGGTGCCGTACGGGGTGATCCCGAACTCGGCACCGGCCTGGGCCACGGCTTCCCACGTGGACAGGCCGGAGAAGGCCTCCACGTTGATCTCGAAGGCGAGTTCGCCGGAGAAGGAGATGCGGCAGATCCGGGCGCGGGTCCCGTTGGCCAGGGTGGTCTCGCGGAAGGCCATGAACGGGAACGCCTCGTTGGAGACGTCCAAATCTGGGGCCACCCTCGCCACCACGTCGCGGGACCTGGGCCCGACGACGGCGACGGTGTTCCACTGCTCGGTCACCGAGGTGAACACCACGTCCAGTCCCGGCCACTCGGTCTGGTGCCATTCCTCCAGCCAGTCGAGGACCTTGGCGGCCCCGCCGGTGGTGGTGGTCATCAGGAACCGGTCCTCGGCCAGGCGCATGGTGACGCCGTCGTCGAAGAGCATGCCGTCCGCGGAGCACATCAGCCCGTAGCGGCCCATCCCCACCTTCAGCTTGAAGAAGCCGTTGGTGTAGATGCGGTTGAGGAACTCGGCGGCATCCGCCCCGCGGACCTCGATCTTGCCGAGGGTGGAGGCGTCCATGAAGCCCACCGAGTCGCGCACCGCGGCGCACTCGCGCAGCACGGCGGCGTCCATGTCCTCCCCGTCCTGCGGGAAGTACCAGGGCCGCTTCCACTGACCCACGTCCTCGAACAGGGCGCCGGCGGCCTCATGCCAGGGCTGGATCGAGGTGACGCGGGCCGGGTCGAACAGCTCTCCGCGGCGGCGGCCGGCCACGGCGGCGAAGGCCACGGGAGTGAACGGCGCACGGAAGGTGGTGGTCCCGATCTCCCCGAGATCGCCCTCGTTCAGGGCGGCCGCGATCACCCCGATCGCGTTGACCCCGGAGGTCTTGCCCTGATCATTGGCGGTGGAGATGGAGGTGTACCGCTTGACGTGCTCCACCGAGCGCATCCCGGCGCCCGTGGCCCGCAGCACGTCCGCCACGGTCTGATCCCGCTGCAGGTCCACGAAGTGGGTGTCCCACCCGGCCGGCTCCCCGGTCAGGGCCGGGGCGAGCCACACGGGCCGGACGGCTCCGGGAGCTCGGGACGCCGGGGCGCTCGGCACCAGCAGCGGGGCGGAGGAGCCGGTGGCCCGCGCGGCCTGGTGACCGGACTCGGCCCCCTGGGACAGGGCCTCGCCCAGGGTCACGGCCCCGGTCAGGGCGCCCGCGGTGAACTGGTTCTTGACGCGGGCGGACGGCACGAAGGCCGCGAGCTCGCGGTTCCAGGCGATCCTGCCCTGGCGCTGGCTGTGCAGGTGGACCACCGGGGAGTGCCCGCCGGAGACGGCGAGGAGGTCCACGTCCAACTCCTCGGGGTCACCGGCGATGGCGCCGGACTCATCCAGGGCTGCCACGGTGACGCCGCTGATCCGGCCGCCGGGGCCGTCTCCTGCCGTGTCCACCACGGCGGCGCCGAAGACGCCGCGCACACCGGTGGACTCGAGGACCTCCAGGGCCGTGGCGGAGGCCTCCGGCCGGGAGTCCGCCACGGCCACCACGCAGACCCCGGCGTCATGCAGGTCTTCCACGAGGGAGTAGGCGGAGTCGTTGGTGGTGGCCACCGCGACCCGCTCGCCGGCGAGGGCCGCGTACCGGTTCAGGTAGCTGCGCACGGCCCCGGCGAGCATGATGCCCGGGCGGTCGTTGTTGGCGAAGACCAGAGGACGCTCGTGGGCGCCGGTGGCCAAGACCACCTGGCTGGCGCGCACGTGCCAGATCCGCTGGCGGGACACCCCGGGCCGCTCACGCGCCGACAGGTGATCGGTGCGCTGCTGGACGGCCACCACGAAGTTCTCGTCGTAGCTGCCGAAGGCGGTGGTGCGGGGCAGGTAGGTGAAGTCCTCGGCGACGGCGAGGCGCTCGAGGGTGGCGGCCGCCCACTCGCGGGCGTCCATCTCGTCGATCGTCTCGGTGCGGCCGGAGAGCAGCGACCCTCCGGGGGCGGGCTGGTCGTCCATGAGGATGGTGCGGGCACCGGACTTCCCGGCCTCGCGGGCGGCGGCCAGGCCAGCCGGTCCTGCGCCCACCACGAGGACGTCGGCGTGAACATACTTGTGGTCGTAGACCGCCTCATCCTTCCTCGGATCCAGCACGCCGAGTCCGGAGAGGTACGTGGCGTTCAGCCCCTCGGTCAGCCCGACCGTGGTGGCCGGCAGCATGGACTCGTCCACGTGCCCGGCGAAGCGGGCGGCCACGGTGACGAGGGCGTTGGGCTCCTCGACCCCGGCGGACAGGATCCCGCGGGCACGGCCCAGGTACAGGGAAGGCCCGCAGTCGAGGCGGCCGTTGGCGACGAGGGCGCTGGCGAGGGTGTCCCCGGGGTGGCCGGTGTACTGGGTGCCGTCCACCGTGAAGGTGGTCTCGCGGGTGCGGTCGATGCCGTGGCCGGGGGCGCGTCCGGCCTCCAGGCGCCGGGTGTTGGCGGTGCTCACTGGTGGCCTCCGTGATCGGTGTTCGGGCTGGCGGGGCTGGAAGGGGTGGTCCGGGTGGAGTTGCCGTGGCCGGGGTCCGGGAGGTCGCCGGCCTCGGGCCGCGGCGAACCGGCCGGGTAGGTCGCGGCGAACGCGTAGGTGTGGGTGTCCCGCAGGGCGTTGAACCACTTGCGGCACCCGCCGCCGTGCTGCCAGCGCTCGGCGAACAGCCCCTTGGGGTTGTCCCGGTAGAACAGGTACTCGGCCCAGCCCCGGTCATCCAGAGAGTGCGGGTCCTCGGGGTAGGCGATGTGGGCCTGACCCCCGTAGTGGAATTCGGTCTCGTTGCGCGGCCCGCAGTGCGGGCAGTCGATCAGCAGCATGATTCTTCTCCTGCCTATACCTTCCTAGTGGGCCACGGCGGCGGCGCCGTGCTCGTCGATGAGGTGTCCGGTCTCGAAGCGGTCCAGCGCAAACGGGGCGTTCAGCGGGTGGGCCTCGTCGGTGGCGATGGTGTGAGCGAACGTGTAGCCGGAGGCCGGGGTGCCCTTGAAGCCGCCCGTGCCCCAGCCGCAGTTGACGTACATCTGGTCGATCGGGGTGGTGGAGACGATCGGCGAGGCGTCGAAGGTGGTGTCCACGATCCCGCCCCAGGTACGCAGCAGGTGCGCCCGGGCGAAGATCGGGAACAGCTCGACCGCGGCGGCCAGCTGCTCCTCCACCACGTGGAACGCGCCGCGCTGGCCGTAGCCGTTGTAGGAGTCGATCCCGGCACCCATGACCAGTTCGCCCTTGTGCGCCTGGGAGACGTACACGTGGACGTGGTTGGACATCACCACGGTGGGGTGCACCGGCTCGAAGAGCTCGGAGACGAGCGCCTGCAGCGGGTGGGAGGAGATCGGCAGGCGGAACCCGGCCAGCTCGGCCAGCACCGAGGAGTGGCCGGCAGCCGCGAGGGCCACCTTGCCGGCGTTGATGCGGCCGCGGGAGGTCTCCACGCCCACCACCCGCTCGCCGTCCTTGACGAAGCCGGTGACCTCGCAGTTCTGGATGATGTCCACACCCATCTCGTCGCACTTCCGGGCGAAGGCCCAGGCCACGTGGTCGTGCTTGGCGATCCCGGCGCGCGGTTGGTAGGTGGCCCCCATGACCGGGTAGCGGATGTCGTCCCCGATGTTGATGATGGGGCAGGCCTCCTTGACCTGCTGCGGGTCCAGCCACTCCGCGTCCACGCCGTTGAGCACATTGGCGTTCACGCGGCGCTGAGACTCGCGCACGTCCTGCAGGGTGTGCGCCAGGTTCATCACGCCACGCTGGGAGAACAGGAAGTCGTACTCCAGCTCCTCCGGCAGCCCCTCCCACAGCTTGAGGGAGTGCTCGTAGATCGCCGCCGACTCGTCCCACAGGTAGTTGGAGCGGATGATCGTGGTGTTGCGGGCCATGTTGCCGCCGGCCAGCCAGCCCCGCTCCAGGATGGCGATGTTGGTCATGCCGTGTCTGGTCGCCAGATAGTAGGCGGTCGCCAGGCCGTGGCCACCGCCGCCGACGATCACGGCGTCATAGCTGGGCTTGGGGTCAGGGTTGTGCCACAGGAAGTCCGGGTGCTCTGGAAGCTTCTCGGCCATGTCAGGCCCCCTTCGGGGTGAGGAGTTCGGTCATGTTCGGGTACAGGGGGTGGGCGGCCGCCAAAGCGCGGACCCGCTCGCGCAGGCCGGTCACCACCTCGTCCGATACCCCGACGCCGGCCCCGGCACCCGCCGCGCCGGCGGCACCGGCGATCAGGGTCTCGGCGATGACGTCCGCGACCTCGCGGAAGGCCTCCTCACCGAAGCCGCGGGTGGCCAGGGCGGGGGTGCCGATGCGCAGCCCGGAGGTGACCATCGGCGGGCGCGGGTCAAAGGGCACGGAGTTCCGGTTGATGGTGATGTCCACGGTGGCCAGCAGGTCCTCGCCCTGCTGGCCGTCCAGCGGGGAGTCCCGCAGATCCACCAGGACCAGGTGCACATCCGTGCCGCCGGTGAGGACGGTGATCCCGTGCTCGGTCACGTCCGGGCGGGTGAGCCGCTCGGCGAGGATGCGCGCCCCGGCCAGCGTCCGCTCCTGGCGGTCCCGGAATCCCTCGGAGGCGGCGATCTTGAACGCCACGGCCTTGCCGGCGATCACGTGCTCGAGCGGCCCGCCCTGCTGGCCGGGGAAGACGGCGGAGTTGACCTTCTTGGCGATGTCCGCGTCATTGGTCAGGATGATGCCGCCGCGCGGGCCGGCCAGGGTCTTGTGCGTGGTGGAGGTGACCACGTGGGCGTGCGGGACGGGCGAGGGGTGCAGGCCCGTGGCCACGAGCCCGGCGAAGTGGGCCATGTCCACCATCAGGTAGGCGCCGACCTCGTCCGCGATCTCGCGGAAGCGGGCGAAGTCCAGTTTGCGCGGGTAGGCGGACCAGCCGGCCACGATCAGCTTCGGGGAGTTCTCGCGGGCGAGGCGGGCCACCTCGTCCATGTCCACCTCGAGGGTGGACTCGTCCACGCCGTACGCCACGATGTTGTAGAGGCGGCCGGAGAAGTTGAGCTTCATGCCGTGGGTCAGGTGGCCGCCGTGGGCCAGGTTGAGCCCGAGCACGGTGTCCCCGGGGCGGATCAGCGCGTGCATCACGGAGGCGTTGGCCTGGGCTCCGGAGTGCGGCTGGACGTTGGCATACCCGGCGCCGAACAGGTCCTTGACCCGCTCGATGGCCAGGGACTCCACGGCGTCCACATGCTCGCAACCACCGTAGTAGCGGCGGCCGGGATATCCCTCCGCGTACTTGTTGGTCAGCACCGACCCCTGGGCCTGCATGACGGCGGCGGCGGTGTGGTTCTCGGAGGCGATCATCTCCAGCCCCTCGCGCTGCCGTCCCAGCTCGGCGTCGATGTGGCCGGCGATCTCCGGGTCCAACTCGGCCAGGTCAGCAGTCAGTTCGGTGGGGACGGTCAGGACGGACTCACGGGTCTGGGTCACGGTGCCTCCTATGGCGGTGCTGGAGAACTCCGGGGAGCTCTGAAAGACAACTGATATATCAAGCTGCGACCAAGCGTATGATGGGGATCACAGGCCGTCAAGGCCCCCCTCGAATTCGCGCCACCACGGCTCACCGCACACCGGACACCTGACCAACCGATAACCCCGGAGGACACCATGAGCATCGCAACGGACCTCGCCAGCCCAGAGCTCTCCCTGGCCGAACAGGCGTACCGCACCCTCCGGGACCGGTTGATCATGCTGGACATCGCTCCGGGGGACCCGCTCCAGGAAGTCCAGCTTGTCAGCGAGCTCGGATTCGGACGAACGCCGCTGCGAGAGGCCCTGAAGCGGCTCGAGACCGACCACCTGGTGGTGTCCTATCCACGCCGAGGCACCTTCGCCACCCGGGTGGACATCACCGAGCTGGCCGCCGTCTCCGAGGTGCGCCAACTCTTGGAGCCCCTCGCCGCGCGGAAGGCGGCGGAGAACGTGGACGCGGAAGCTCGGGACGCCTTGAACCGGGCCCGGAGCGGCATCGACCAACTGGGATCCGAGTCCTCATACCGGGACGTGATGGCCCTGGACCTGGCCGTCCACCGGCTCGTCTACCGCACCGCGGGCAACCACCACCTCGAGGAGTCACTGATCCGCCTGGACAACCTCGCCACCCGGATCTGGTGCGTGGTAGTGGACCGACTCCCGGACGTCGCGGGGCACATTCGCGAACACCTCGGCCTGCTGGACGCAATTCTGGAGGGAGACGCTGGCCGCGCGGAGTCGATCGCCGAGGAGCACGTGCGCCACTTCGACGCGGCGGTCCGTAGCGTCATCTGAGATCCACGGGCCTCCGGGGTTGACTGTGATCTGGGCCACTGTCATTCTTTAGCGCAACACAGTTGCCCAAGATGCAACAGTCCTCGAACGCCTCCCTGAAGGATCTCGACATGCCCCAGCCCGAGAGCAGCGACCCCGGCATTGCCAGTGCCCCCGCCCGCACGGCCGCCACCCCGGTCCCCGCCACGGAGGACAGCCCGGCGGCCGCCGGCGAACGGACCGTCACACTGCCCCGCTTCCGCGGCCGGATCATTCCACCGCTGGACCGGGCGATCATCATGATCCTGCCGCCGGTGCTGATCATCGCCGCCGTAGTGATGGTGACCGTCAATCCCGGTGGCGCGGCCGAGGTCATCGGCCGCCTGCGGACATTCGTCACCGGCGGCTTCACCTGGTGGTTTGTGATCTACGCGCTGATCGCCGTCGTCGTCTGCGCCTGGCTGTGCATCAGCAAGGTCGGCCGGGTGCGCCTCGGCGGGCCCAGGGCCCAGCCGGAGCACAACCAGTTCGCCTGGTACTCCATGCTTTTCGCCTGTGGCCAGGGGATCGGCCTGATCTTCTGGTCGCTGGCCGAGCCGATCCTGTTGCGCGAGGGCACCCCGGTCATCCCGACGAATGACAACCCCGGCGAGGGTGGCGTCGTCTGGACCTACTTCCACTGGGGCCTGACCGCCTGGGCCATGTATTGTGTCGTCGCCGTCTGCCTCGCATACTCCCACCACAACTTGGGCAAGACCCTGACGTTCCGCGAGGCGACCGTGGACCTGCTGCCGAAGCGCGCCCAGCGGCCGGCCGGCGTCGTGATCGAACTGCTGGCGATCATCGCCACCGTGCTCGGGCTGGCCACCTCCTTCGGCTTCGCCGCCATGCAGTTCACCTCCGGCATGACCAATGTCCTGCCCTTCGGCACCAGCCCGCTGGTGTGGGCGCTCGTCATACTCATCCTGGCGGTACTGACGTCCGTGTCCGCCTTCCTCGGCGTCAACAAGGGCATGAAGCGCATCTCCGAGGCGAATTCGGTTCTGTCCATCGTGCTGGTGATCGGTGTGTTCGTCTTCGGCCCCACGGTCTACATCCTGTCCAACATGTCCCAGACCTTCGGCTCCTTCTTCCAGCACTTCATCCCGATGAGCTTCTTCGCCGGCGCCGAGTCCGCCGGCGCCCCGCTGGCCGACTGGTCGGACAGCTGGAATGGCTGGTGGACCGTGTTCATCTGGTGCTGGGTGATCGCCTTCTCGCCTTTCGTGGCCGGCTTCATCGCCCGCATCTCCCGCGGTCGCACCATCCGGGAGTTCGTCCTGGGCGTGACCATCATCCCGTCCCTGATCGTCATGGTCTGGGTGGGCATCATCGGCTCCGCCGGCATCCACTACGACAACGAGACCGGCCAGATCTCCACCGACGCCGCCGCGGACACCTCCTCCGCCTTGTTCTCCATGCTGGAGATGCTGCCCTGGATCGGCACGCTGATGGTCGTGGTCGCCACCGTCCTGGTGGCCACCTATTACGTGACTTCCCTGGACTCGGGCACCTACGCCCTGGCCGAGTTCGTCTCCGCACCGAAGAAGTCCGGCCCGTGGTTCCGCGTGGTGCTGGTGGCCTCCATCGCCACCGTGGCCCTCGTACTGCTGTCCATCGGCGGCGTGGACGCCGTGGACACCGTCCAGACCGGCACGATCATCGGCGGCTTTCCGTTCTCCTTCGTGATCGTGCTGATGATCATCAACCTCATCCGTCGGCTGCGCTCCCGCGATCGCGAGGTCCGGCAGTTGGAGAAGGACATCAACGACCCAGGACCCCGGGCCGAGGACGAGCTGTGCGACGAGGACGGCATTCCCCGTCCCGATCCGCGCCGCGGCGTGGGTCAGGGGACACTGACCGACGTCCAGGATCCCTCTGGCCACGGCACCCGAACCCAGAGGAGGCCTCAGCGGTGACCAGCACCCCCACCCCCCCGTCCGCGGGACAGACGGCCGCAGAGCCCACTCGACTGGCCCACCTCGATGCCCACACCTACCGGGAGTGGGCGGCAGGGGAGCAGTCCACCGTGATCCTGCCCGCCGGGGCCTTCGAGCAGCACGGCCCCCACCTTCCCCTGGGCACGGACTCCATCCTGTCCTCGACCATCGCGGAGGCGGTCGCCTCCCGGATCGGCGCGAAGGTGGCCGAGCCGCTGTCCTACGGCTACAAGTCTCAGCAGAAGTCCGGCGGCGGCGATCACCTGGCCGGGACCGTCAGCCTCGACGCCGCCGCTCTGATCGCCCAGGCCCGGTGCATCATGGCCGGATTCCTGGCCCAGGGCGTGCGTCACCTCGTGGTCCTCAACGGGCACTACGAGAACTACCAGTTCCTCTACGAGGCCGCGGATCTGGCGCTCGGAGACCTGTGCTCCGCGGGGCCCGACGCCGGCCCAGTCGCGCCGGCGATCCTCCTGCTCTCCTACTGGGACTACGTCACCGAGGACACCCTGGAGACGGTCTACCCGAACGGCTTCCCCGGCTGGGACATCGAGCACGGCGGGGTTCTGGAGACCTCGCTGATGCTGCACCTGCACCCCGGGCTCGTGGCCATGGACCGCGCCGTAAGCCACCCGCCGGCGGCACTACCCCGCTTCGACCGACTGCCCGTGGTGCCCTCCCGCACCCCGGAAACGGGATGCCTCTCTTCCCCGGACGGCGCCGACGCATGGAAGGGCTCCCTCCTGTTCGACCAGGTCACGGCGGAGTTGGCCGGGGATCTGGCGGCCGAGTTCGGCCTGCCCACACGGGAAATTACTAAGGCCTCTTGACGTGACCCCCGGCACATCACAAAATGAATGCAACGCTGTTGCGTTGAACGCAACCCGCTAGGCGGGATAGCAATGACACCACCCGAACACCACGACCGACTGCGGTCGGCATGCCTTCAGGAGCACACCATGAGCACCACCTCTACCACCGCCCAGTCCGTCTCCGACCTCGAGCGCCTCAAAACCCTGCACAACGGGTCCAAGCAGTCCCTGACGTTCTCGGACGCCGAGTTCGAGCGACGCCTGGCCGGCCTGCGCCAGATCATGGCCGAGAAGTCCATGGACGCTGTGATCCTCACCAGTTACCACGGCATCAAGTACTACTCGGACTTCCTTTACACCACCTTCGGCCGCAACTATGCCCTGGTGGTCACCGCGGACAACTCCACCACCATCACCGCCAACATCGACGCCGGGATGCCCTGGCGTACCAGCTACGGCGAGAACATCGTCTACACGGACTGGAAGCGGGACAACTTCTTCTACGGCCTGCAGGAGGCCCTGAAGCGGGACGGCGTGAAGGCCTCCCGCCTCGGCGTCGAGGACGACTTCCTGCCCGGCCTGACCCGCCAGCGCCTCCAGGATGCCTTCCCCGGCGCCGAGTTGCTGGACGTGTCCCAGGACGCCATGCGCCAGCGCATGATCAAGTCCGCCGAGGAGATCGAGGTCATCAAGCACGGTGCCCGCATCGGCGACCTCGGCGGCGAGGCCATCAAGGCGGCCATCCGGGAGGGCATCACCGAGTACGAGGTCGCCCTGATCGGCACCGAGGCCATGGTGCACGAGATCGCCAAGACCTTCCCGCACCGCGAGGTCCGGGACACCTGGGTCTGGTTCCAGTCCGGCATCAACACGGACGGCGCCCACAACTGGGCCACCACCCGCCAGTTGCAGCGCGGGGACATCCTGTCCCTGAACTGCTTCCCCATGACCTCCGGTTATTACACCGCCCTGGAGCGCACCCTGTTCCTCGGTCAGCCGGATGAGCGCAGCCTGGAGCTGTGGAACGTCAACGTGGAGGTGCACCGCGCCGGCCTGGAGTTGATCAAGCCCGGCGCGGTCTGCAAGGACATCGCCCACGCATTGAACGAGATCTACATCGGCCACGGGCTGCTGCCCAACCGCACCTTCGGTTATGGCCACTCCTTCGGTGTCCTGTCCCACTATTACGGCCGCGAAGCCGGTCTGGAGCTCCGTGAGGACATCGACACGGTCCTGGAGCCGGGCATGGTGGTCTCCATGGAGCCGATGATCACCGTCATGGACGGTGAGCCGGGCGCCGGCGGTTACCGCGAGCACGACATCCTGGTCATCGGCGAGGACGGCGGCGTGGAGAACATCACCACGTTCGGTTTCGGTCCCGAGAACAACATCATCGACGCCTGAGCGCCCCGCGGGCACCCGCCCGTACCAGCACCGCGGCCCGGGTCCCTGCAGGGGCCCGGGCCGTGGCATGGTGGGACACAGAGACCGCCACACGTCCCAGGAGGACCACCATGGGCACCACCAGCACCACGCCCGACGCCGGCCGCACCGGTTCCGAAACAGCGTCCGGTGACGCCGTGGCCGAGACCGGCGGCGGAGCGCGCGGCGCCTCCGTGATCGTCAACGTCCTCCAGGTCATCCGCTGCTTCACGGTGGAGGAGCCGGTCCTGGGCGTCACCGAGATCGCTGCCCAGGTCGGCCTGCACAAGTCCAGTGTCTCCAGGATCCTCGCCACATTGGAGCAGGAGAAAGTGGTCGAGCGGGACGAGGCCTCCCGCAAGTACCGCCTGGGCCTGGGCCTGATCGCCGTGGCCGGTCCCCTGCTGGCGGGCCTGGATGTCCGTCGCATCGCCATGGACGATCTGCGCGAGCTGTCGGAGACCACCGGGGAGACCACCGCTCTCAACATCTGGGACGGCTCCGCCGCCGTCACCGTGGAGCAGGTCCCCAGCCGCCGCCAGGTCAAGCACACCTCCGTGCTGGGCAGCCGGTACGCCACAGGTCTCAGCGCGAGCGTGCAGGTGCATCTGTCCCATGAATCGCCCGAGGGGGTGCGGCAGCTGCTGGAGGACGAGGCACTCCAGTTCGATAGTCCGCCGGACGCCGACGCCTACCTCGAACGCCTCGCCGAAGTCCGGCGTCGCGGCTACGCCGTCAACTACTGCGAGACCTTCGAGGACGAGGTGGGCGTCGCCGCACCGGTGTTCGATCACCGAGGGCACGTCGTGGCCTGCGTGTTGGTCGCTGCGCCGTTCTACCGGGTCCCGGAGGCGTCCGTGGCCGCCCTTGCCTCGACGTGCCGGAACACCGCCCGGAGTATCTCAGTGCGCATGGGGGCACCGGCATGAGCATGTGCCCCTCCGACTCGGCATGAGTCGTAGTGGCAGGCCAGGTGCGAGCAGACTGCCAGACGCCGAAGTGGTCACCCTCGCCGGAGTGTGGAACCCGCCGTGGATGCCGAGTTGCCGGGACACCTGCCTAACGGCGCGTCGCCAATGCCTGGCCCATGCGCTCGACAGAGGCCGCCAGGATGGGGCGCGGCGTGGCCAGATTCAGCCGGACATATCCCTGTCCGGCGGCACCACAGGTGGCTCCGTCGTTGACGGCGACGCGCGCGTGTTCGAGGAAGAAGTCGGCCGGCCGCTCCCCCAGCCCGAGAGCGGCACAATCAAGCCAGGCCAAGTAGGTTCCGTGGGGCGGCACATACTCGACGCCAGGCAGATGCTCGGCGAGGAGGCCGCTCAGGAGCGTGCGGTTGCCGTCCAAGTAGTCGAGCACCTCCGCCAGCCAGGGACGGCCTCGGTTGTATGCGGCGGTCGTGGCCACCGCCCCGAGCAGGCCGGCACCGTGTTCCGAAAGAAAAGCGACATCACGCCAACGTTCGGCGTCACTCTCATTGGACAGGATCAGCTGGGCGCACTTCAGGCCGGACAGGTTCCACCCCTTCGATGCCGAGGTAGCCGTGATCGTGTGCCCAGCAGCTGTCGACGAGACTGATGCATAGGGCACATGCCGGTGTCCGCCGAAGACGAGCGGGGCATGGATCTCGTCGGAGAACACCCGGGCACCGTGGCGCTCGACGACCTCGGCGAGGGCGGCCATCTCCTCGAGCAGGTACACCTTACCGATCGGATTGTGCGGGTTGCAGAACACCACCAATCCACCGCCCCCGGCCAGCGCCGCATCAATGCCGTCCAGATCGAGTCTCCATTCACCCAGCGAATCGCGGAGCATGGGCACCTCGCGGACCGAGCGGCCGAGTTGCCCCGGAACCGAGAGGAACGGAACGTGGGCTGGGGTGAGGAGCACGACGTCAGACCCGGGGCGGGAGAAGTGTTCGATGGCCACCTCGAGTCCGCGCAACACGTCGGGCAGGGGCCGCACCATCTCAACGGGGACGTCCCACCCATACACATCGCGATGCCAGTCCGCGCAGGCCTGACGCATCACCAGTTGCTCCGTTGCCGGCAGGTACCCCACCGATCCGTTGCGCACTCGCGCGATGAGGGCTTCCCCGACCTCGTCGGCGATGCCGAAGTCCATCTCTGCGACCGTTGAACCGATCACGCCCGGCGGCGTCGACCACTTCTTGCTGCCCAGGTGACGGAGCTGCTCTTCGGTCCTCCGGGTGGCTTCGTGCAGGGAAGTCATGTCTGTCCTTGGGCGATTGAAGGGAAGCTGAGCACAGGCGGTCGTCACGCCCCCGTGCGAAATGTACTGCTTTACGGTACCCACCACCCACGGAAAGCAACCCCGCCCACACGCTGCTGGAGCCCGTCGAATTGCAGTTCTGGTGGTCGTTTTTGCATCCACGTATCACGGGCCATACCGACAGTTGTCGCTGAGATCCGCACCTGACAGTGCCTCGCCGTGCGCACCTGGACAGGGTGTTGAGTCGAACCCAAGCCTTGACGTGTTCCACCTCACGTTGCCATGCTAGATTCACTCATTGCAACTCAAGTGCATTGAACGCAACATTGAGGATTGGCGCCACCATGGAACATGAAGCCCCCCGGGTCACAGCAGGCGCTGCGGCCACCGCATCGACGGCCGGCAGCCCAGAACCCCGCAACACCCTCAGCGGCCAGACCCACACCCCCGTGGACGCGGCCACCCGCCGGCGCGTGGTGGGGGCCAGCTTCATCGGCAACTTCGTCGAGTGGTTCGACTACGCCATGTACGGCTACCTCGCCGTCACCATCACGGCGGTGTTCTTCCCCGACTCGGACCCGGCCACGGGCCTCATGCTGACCTTCTCGCTGTTCGCCGTGTCGTTTCTGGTGCGTCCCCTCGGCGGCTTCTTCTGGGGGCACATCGGCGACCGCTTCGGGCGCCGGGTCGCCCTGTCCTGGTCCATCCTGCTGATGTCCCTGGCCACCTTCCTCATCGCCCTCATCCCCGGCTACGTCACCATCGGCATCTGGGCGCCGCTCCTGCTGCTCCTGCTCCGTTTCATCCAGGGCTTCTCGGCCTCCGGCGAGTACGCGGGGGCCTCGGCCTTCCTCGTGGAGTACGCCCCGCCGGGGAAGCGCGGCGTCTATGCCGCCGTCGTCCCGGCCAGCACGGCGACCGGCCTGCTGCTCGGCTCGCTGATCGCCACCATCCTGACGGCAACGCTGGACAGCCAGCAGATGACTGACTGGGGCTGGCGGCTGCCGTTCCTGCTCGCCGCACCCATGGGCCTGATCGGCCGGTACATCCGCAGCAAGCTGGAGGACACCCCGGCCTTCCGCGAGATGGCCGTCAAGGATGAGGCCGTCAAGGCCCCCGTGAGCTCCCTGTTCCGCGACCACTGGGCCAGCCTGGTGCAGGCCGCCGGCGCCGTGCTGCTGAACGCCGTGGGTTTCTACGTCATCCTCAGCTACATGCCGACTTACCTGTCGGAGGAGCTCGGCCTCGACCAGACCTCGTCCTACGTCGCCACCACGGTGGCCCTGGTGACCTACATCGGCTTCATCTTCGTCACGGGGGCGCTCTCGGACCGCTTCGGCCGCAAACGGGTACTGATGAGCGCCTCGGTGGCCTTCCTGATCTTCACCATCCCGGCGTTCCACCTCCTGGACACCGGCAACTTCCTCGTGGTCCTCCTGGTGCAGATCCTGCTCGGCGGGATGCTCACCCTCAATGACGGCACGCTGCCGAGCTTCCTGGCCGAGATGTTCCCCACCCAGGTCCGCTACTCGGGGTTCGCCGTGAGCTTCAACCTCTCCAACGCCCTCTTCGGCGGGACCGCACCCCTGGTGGCCACCTGGCTGATCGCCACCAGTGGCAGCGTCATCGCTCCCGGCTGGTACCTGATGGCCGCTGCGGCAGTATCGCTGATCGCCGTCGCCCTGGCCAGGGAGACCAGCAAGCAGCCGTTGAGCATGGAGTGATCACCGGCTGATCGCCCCGTGGCCTGCGGTCGGATGGCCCAGCCCCTCAGGAGCTGAGCCGCACCGATTCCTCGATCGCCGCGCCCACGGACATCAGGTGCTCACGCATGGCCCGCGCCGCCTCCTCCGGCTCGCGCGCACAGACGGCGTCGATGATGGCCAGGTGCTCCGGCAGTGACTGCTGCGAGCGCCCGGGCTTGGCGAACAGACGGTACTGGAAGCGCACGGCCTGGGCGCGGAGCCGGTCAATGGTCGCGGCCGCCGTCTTCTGACCGGACAGGCGGATGAGGGTGGAGTGCAGGTCCGTGTTGCCCTGCGCGTAGGCGGCCTGATCCCCGGCCTCGACCGCTGTTTCCATGCTCCGGCCGATCTGCCGCAGCTCCTCGGCCTCGGCAGCGGTGATGCGGCTGGCCGCCCGTGCTGCACACAGCGCCTCGAGGGCGGAACGGACCTCCACGATCTCGATCGCCTCTTCCACGGGGACGGACCGGACGCGGGCACCGCGGTTCTGGATCCGCTCGACGAGGCCCTCGACCGTCAGCTCGGACAGGGCGGTGCGCACATGGCCGCGACTGGCCCCGTACATCTCGGCCAGGTCAGCCTCGACGAGCCGCTGGTTCGGCACCAGCTCACCGGCGAAGATGGCCGCCCGGATCTGGTCGGCCACGTCGGTCGCGTTCACCGCGGCACTGGCCCGCGTTGCTGTTGCCACTGGAATCTCCCCCGCTCGTCAGCCATGATGGAACTGATTGTAAACAATTTTGTCACAGATAATGCAGGCCGTAGCCGATTTGGTGAAGGAATACCCCGTGAGCACAGACCCCGCCTCGCCCACCACCTCCGCGCACCACGGCAGGGACGACCCTCAGGGAGGGCCCGCCACCGAGGTCCAGTGCATGGTCATGCGCGGAGGAACCTCCAAGGGACTGTACTTCCTGGCCGAGGACCTGCCGGCCGATCCGGTTGCCAGGGATGCCCTGCTGCTCCGGCTGATGGGGTCCCCGGACCCACGGCAGATCGATGGGCTGGGCGGGGCGCACCCGCTGACCAGCAAGGTCGCGGTGGTCTCTGCCCGCGCCGACGGTGGCGTGGACTACCTGTTCCTCCAGGTCTCCGTCGATGAGGCGACCGTCTCCGACCGGCAGAACTGCGGCAACATCCTCGCCGGCATCGGCCCCTTCGCGGTCGAACGCGGCCTCGTCCCCGCCCAGGACGGCACCACCGAGGTGGTCATCCACATGGTCAACACCGGTTCGGTGGCCCGCGCCCGGGTCACGACGCCGGCCGGTCGCGTCGCGTACGAGGGGGACGCGGAGATCGCGGGGGTGCCGGGGACCGCAGCACCGGTGGTCCTGGACTATCAGGGCACCGCCGGGTCCAGTTGTGGGGCCCTGTTCCCCACGGGGAACCGCATTGATAGCTTCGCCGGGGTCGAGGTGACGTGCGTGGACAACGGGATGCCCGTCGTCGTGATCGATGCCGCGGCACTCGGCGTGGACGGGACCGAGGAGCCCGCCACCCTGGAAGCCGATGCCGAGCTGTGTGCCGCGGTCGAGGCCGTGCGGCTCGAGGCCGGCGCCGCCATGGGCCTGGGCGATGTCAGCGAGACCACGGTGCCCAAGGTCTGCCTGGTGGCCCCGGCCCGGAGCGGGGGGACGTTCAACACGCGGTGCTTCATCCCGAAGCGTGTCCATGAGGCCATCGGAGTGTTCGCCGGGGCCTCGGTGGCGGTGGCCTGGCAGGTACCCGGCACCGTGGTGGCGGGTCTGAGCGGTGACCATGACACGGCCGAGACCAGGGTGGAGCATCCCACGGGCCACACGGACCTGGTGGTGGACGTCGACTCGGGGGACGCCTCGGAAGCGGGCCGGTCTTCGGCCTCCGGCGAGCCCACCGTCCTGGTCACGGGCAGCGTGCGCACGGCCCGGAAACTGATGGACGGCATCGCGTTCGCCTGAGCGGCCGGACGTCCCCGCCGGTAGACTGGCACGGCCCCTCCGCCACCGCCACTCCTGGAGCACCGTCATGACCACCCCCATTCCGGTCAAGCCGAGCCGCCGCAAGCGGCCCGCCACCGGACCGCGCCCCCGCCTGAAGATGTCGCTCTACGGCTTCCTCGTGGCCTGGCTGGCACCGAACCTCCTCATGGCCGCGATCGTGCTGGTGCTGAACTTCATCCCAGCACTGCAGGCCTACGGCTCCCTGACTCCGCTGCTGACCACCGTCGGCTTGGCCGGACTGGTCATCGGCCTGCCCCTGTGCCTGCTGGTGAACTGGCTCTTCCGCCACCAGGCCAACCAGTGGATCCATGTGATCGGCTACGCGCTCGTCGGCATGCTCTACGGACTGGCTGTGCTGTTCTCCGGCGTCGGCGGACTGCTGCCCATGCTCATTCCCATCATCGGTTTCCCGGCCGCCATCCTGATGGCCCTGGGCCGCGCCGTGGCCCAGCCGCTGGTGAGGGTCGTCCGTCCTGAGACCACCTCCGCCGCTGCCTGACCCGCCGCCGTCTGCAGGGGATTAACATGGTGCGCATGCCTTCCACTGATCAGTACAACGTGCACACCCCCGCTCTGGCCTTGACCATCGCCGGCTCCGAAGCGACCGGCGGCGCCGGCGCCCAGGCCGACCTGAAGACCTTCCAGGAACTGGGCACCTTCGGCATCGTGGCGTTGACCTGCATCGTCGCCTTCGACCCGAAGGACAACTGGAACCACCGCTTCGTCCCGGTCCAGGCGGACGTGATCGCCCACCAGCTCGAGGCCATCCAGGCCGACTACGCCGGATCCCTGAAGACCACCAAGCTCGGCATGATGGGCTCCCCGGAGACCATCTCCACCGTGGCCGGCGCCTTGAAAAATCAGGACTGGGACCACGTGGTCCTCGACCCCGTGCTGATCTGCAAGGGTCAGGAGCCCGGCCATGCCCTGGACACGGACCGCGCCCTCAAGGCCGAGTTGCTGCCCTTGGCCACCTTCACCACCCCGAACCACTTCGAGTCCGAACAGCTGTCCGGGATCACCGTCCGCACCCTGGATGAGCTGAAGGAGGCGGCGAAGCGCATCCACGAGGTCTCCGGCGCCGTCGTCCTGGCCAAGGGCGGCATGAAGCTCGACGGTCCGGACGCCCTGGACGTGTTCTACGACGGCGCGACCCTCGAGGTTCTCTCCGCCCCCAAGATCGGCGACCACGGGGTCTCCGGCGCCGGCTGCTCCCTGGCCGCCGCCATCACCGCGGAACTCGCCAAGGGGGCCACCCCGCTCGAGGCGGCCCGCCGTGCCAAGGAGTTCGTCACCGAGGGAATCCGCCAGCGCGTCACCGGCAACACGCCGTTCGATGCCCTGTGGCAGGGCGGCCTGCGCCGCGCCTGAGGTGCCCGGCCGGCGTCGTCACCGGACTCCATCTCCGTACCCCGACGCCGGCCGTTCAGGAATACCCCCACCCCACCCCGGGTTGTGCCTGAGGTGAAGATCGAGATTTTTTCCGACGTCGGCTGCCCGTGGTGCTTCATCGGCAAGCGCCGGTTCGAGAGGGCCCTGGATTCGTTCGAGCACCGCGATCGGGTCGAGGTGGAGTGGAAGAGTTTCCAGCTCGATCCCACGCTGCCTGAGCACGATCACCGTAGGGAGATCGACTACCTCTCCGAAGCCAAGGGCATGCCCCGCGAGCGGGTGACCGCGATGCTGGCGCACGTGACCGAGCAGGCCGCCGCCGAGGGGTTGAACTACGATTTCGACCACCTCGTCGTCGCGAACTCATGGAAGGCCCACCGGGTCATCCAGCGGGCCAAGGCGGTCTCGCTGCAGACGGCCGAGGACCTTGAGGAGCAGCTGTTCCGTGCCCACTTCGAGGATGGCAGGAACATCGGCGACGAGGACGTCCTGGTTCAACTCGGCACCGCCGCCGGGCTCATCGCCGAGCAGGTCCACGAAGCCCTGTCCGAGGACCGCTGGGAGACCGCCGTCCAGCAGGACCTCGCCACCGCACAGGCCCTGGGTGTCACCGGCGTCCCGTTCTTCGTGCTCGGACGCAAGTACGGCATCTCGGGTGCCCAGCCCACCGAGGTCTTCACCCAGGCCCTCGAACAGGCCTGGGCGGAGTCCCAGCCGCTGCAGATGGTGCAGCCGGCGGCCGACGGCCCGGAGGGTGCCGGTGGTCAGGAGAGTCTCCACGGGCAGGCCTGCGGCCCCCAAGGCTGCGACTGATCCCCTCTCCCACCTACCCACCCGCCTACCTACCCAACTGAGTCGCACGAATTGGCGCCGACATGCACTGTGGGCGCCAATTCGTGCGACTGAGTTGTTGGCGCTGGGAGGTTCACCCGCGGTGCTGGAAGTCGATGCCCAGTCGGCGTGCGGAAAGGAACCGCCAGGCCAGCAGGATGCCCACCAGCGTCGCCGAGACGGTCATGACCCAGGAGAAGTGCCAACTGCCCGCGGCGGTGGCGATGGTGGCCAGGATGATGGGTCCGACGAAATTGGCCCCGTTGTAGATCTGGACCATCAGACCCATCGCCGCCGCGCCGGAGCCGCCCGGCGGGGCGATGTCCACGGCGATCCGGTTCAGGCTGGCGGGAACGAGGGCGCCGACTCCGGAGAACAGGGTGACGGCAAGGATCTGCACGGCCAGTCCACCCGGCACCCCCGACCAGTCCGGCGCGAAGGTGATGACCGAGGCGACTCCCATGGTGCCCAGGCCGATCAGCACCAGCCGCCGCATAGGAATGCCCCGTTGATGCAGCCGACCGGTGATGATATTGCCGACGCCGTTCACCCCGCCGACGATCGCGGTGAAGATGCCCGGCCAGAGCCCGCCGACGCCAGCCTCGTCAAAGATGGTCGGCAGGAAGCCGATGACCGAACCCCACTGCAGCGTGTAACAGGCGAAGACGAGGCCCGCCATCCACGGCGTCACCGTCTTCACGGTGGCTCCCACACGCCGTGCCGCCAGCCTCACGTTGGAGTCGCGATCTGAGGGCGGTGGTGGCACGAATACCACGATCAGCGGGATGGTTGCCGCGGTGACCACCGCCATCACGACCCACCACACCTGCCAGCTGACACCCGTGAGCAGCAGGGTGGAGGCCAGGACCGCCATGAAGGTGGCCAGCCCCTGGAACGATCCCCACCACCCCATGGCGATGTTCGTTGCGGCGGGTGGCGTGATGAGACGGATCAGGGGCGGCGCCACCACGGTGGCCATCAGGAAGCCCACGCCTTCCAAGGCACGGGTGGCCATCAGGAAACCGGTGGTCTCCGCGAAGGCCCCCGCCAGCGATCCCACGGTCAGCAGGGTCAGTCCGATGAGCAGCGTGCGCCGCAACCCGAGGACTTCTGAGAAGAGGGAGACCGCGAGGCCCAAGGTCATCGATCCGACCTGGACGATGCCCAGCAGAACCCCGGATTCGATGAGGGTCATCCCCAGGTCGGCCTGGACGAACGACAAGGCTTCGGGGAGTTTCCAGATGTGCATGGCCGCAGCCACACCGGCGATCACGATGGCGATCCAGGAAAAGCGCGTGCGTGCGGGCTGTGCGGCGTCCGCGCTAGACGGGGCGTTCATTCTTGACACCCTAATGCGGTGGCCGGATAGCACTGCCTGTGAGACGTGCCCCACCACGGGCGTGCTCCTTAAACACCTGAGAGGCGGTGGCTAAGCCACCGCCTCTCAGCGGATATTGGATTGGTGGGCCCGTATCCCCCCGGGCTTATTCCACCGTCCGATCCGTGTGCACCGTCTCATGGGGCCCTTTCAGGTTAACCCGTGTTGCGACCTGGCTGCCATTGGACCTTTGGCTAGTCTTGTGACCATATATGTGACGCAGATCACATTGGTAGCCTGGCTAGGCATTGGCTCCGTGCAGCGGGACTTCAGCTCGGACCCGCCACCAATGACCGTCTCGCGCCGAGGACATGGTCCCGCCGAAGGCGTCCACGCGGTCCCGCATCCCGATCAGACCGCTGCCGGAGGAGTTCCATCCAGCGCGCGTGGCCGATCCGCTCTCGGGCAAGGTGTTGTCCACAGCGAGCTCCAGTTGTCCATCACGGACATGCACGGCGATACGGCATTCACCGCCCTCCCCGGAATGCTTGGCCACATTGGTGACGGCTTCCTGGAGGACGCGATACAGGGCGGTCTCGACACTCTGGGGGATGTCCTGCTCCAGAGTGTCGGTGTCGACGGTCGTGTAGATCCCCAGGCTTTCCAACATCCGCCCGAACTTCACGGCGCCATACTCGAGGTCCAGCGCGGAGGCCCCTTCACCGAGATCCCGTTGCGCGGATTCGCGGTCGCCGGCCACCAGGCCCTCAGCCTGCAGCAGGGACAACATCCGCCGCAGGTCAACCAGGGCTTCACCAGCCGAGCTGCCGATGACGTCCACTGCGGTCTTGGCGGCCTCATCCGTTCCGGCATAGGTGGCGGCGCGTGCCTGCATCGAGATGATCGTCAGGTTGTGGGCCACGATGTCGTGGAGGTCACGGGCCAGCGAGCGCCGCTCTTCCTGAGCGGCAATCGCTGCACGGCGGGTCGCTTCAGCCAACCGCCGTCGATCTTGGGCACGACGGTCGAGGGACCACCCGATGAAGAACCCGATGCCCCAGGCCGCCAAGATCAGGGGAAGGGTGATCCAGACGACATCGCCGTCGTCCGGTGATGTGACTGGAATAAACGCGGCCCAGACTATGGCAACAGTAAGTGCCATGTAGCTGAAGACCTTCGTTGCCGTGGCGGCCACCACGGCAAGCATGAGCGGTAGAACCAGCATCAAGAAGGCGACAGACCCGCTTTCGCCCACCATGTGACTTGCCAACAGAGCGGGAATCAGTCCGACGAAAGCGTACGTCGTCCGCATCCACAGGACATAGAAGGACAAACTTGTCAGGATATTGACGAGCGAAGTGGCAGGAGAAAGACGGACTTCACCGCCCATCGCTGTCACGACGTCCGAAACCAGAGAAAACGTGATGAAGATGGATACCACCACGAGCAGGATCCGATTCAGAGGCCGCGAATGCCAAAAGCCGGCCGGTTCCGCGGGGGATCCGACCGGCATATCTGGAGTCATGAATTTCTCGTTAGCAGAAGAATCCGAAGGTCATGCACCAAAAGGTCTGAGAACCCGCACCCGCACCCATGGTGGACATTCCACCGGAGGAACCCTTGGAGAGGGGCTGGGTCTTGAGCGTGGGGGACAGCGCTGACGAAGAGGTCGGGGCTTCCGCGGCCGCAGCCGGGGAAACGAGGAGGGCGGAGGAGACGAGCACAGCGGCCGCTGAGGCCAGGAGGGTGCGTTTCATGCCTTCATTATCAACGGCGACTGGGACGTTCTCCACATTAAGAGGACTTTTACAGGGGATTCCTAGGTTGGAGCACGGCGCGGCGCCGAAATCGGCGTCAACGCCGATTCCCCCACGTCAAGCCCTTCTGCCGTTTTCACGACTACGCTGATCCCATGCCTGAATCCTCCCCCTCCCTCTCGGTGTTGATCGTCGATGACCAACCGTTGATGAGCGGAGCACTCAAGATGCTGGTTGAGAACACCGCCGACATGGAGTGCGTGGGCATTGCCGCCAACGGAGAGGAGGCACTGGAGTCCATTCGCGCCGCGCATCCGGATGTGGTGCTCATGGACATGCAGATGCCCGTCATGGGCGGGGTCGAGGCCACGGAGCGCATCACCGCGGAGTTCCCGGGCACCAGTGTCCTGGCCATCACCACGTTCACCTCGGAGCCCTACCTGGTGCCGGCGTTGAGGGCAGGAGCGGCCGGTTACCTGCTCAAGGACGCCGACCCGGAGACGATCATCAGCGCCATCTGGAGCGTGCACCGCGGGGAATCCGTCCTCTCCCCCGCCGTGACCCGCAAGCTGCTCTCCTCCATCGAGGACGACCGCCCCGGCGTCGGGACGGCCACCGTGGCCCCCGGGGACCCGGACGGATCAGACCTGACGCCTCGCGAGCTTGATGTGCTGCGTCTGTTGGCCAGAGGCCGCTCCAACCCGGAGATCGCCGAGGAGTTGCATATCTCCGAATCCACGGTGAAGGCCAACCTGTCCAAGATCATGGACAAGCTGGAGGTCCGGGACCGCGTCCAGGTGATCATCCGCGCTGCGCAGCTGGGACTCGTCACCCTCTCCCTGGGCTGACCCGCCTCCGGCCCAGACCCTGGGCAGCTCATGTCCTCAGCCTCGACGCCTCTCAGTCGACTCGCAGAGCCTGCTGCGGGCTGATGGTCAGTCGGATGAAGCTGCCACCGCACCCAGGCCGGCCGCCACGCTCGGGTGCACTCGATTCCGCGCCTGCAGCTTCTCGAACCAGGGAAAGCCCTGCGCGACGGCGGTCGCCTTTGGAGGCAAAGCAGCGAGATGAAGCTCGACGCCCTTGCTGGACAGCTGGCGATCAAGGTCCATGAGTCCATCGATCACGGTGATGCTGGTCGCCTCGAGCCGGTGCAGATCAAGCACTACCGTCTTCATCCCGGCATAAGTGCCTACGAGCTCTTCGACAGCCGTGGTGTTCGGTCGGATATTTGCCGTATAGAGTCCGCTACCCAGTCGCACCTCCAACGCATCTCCGCGGCGTTCTCCTGCGCTCACCGCGGGCTTGTTGAGTTCACGGAGCACCAGGAGGAGTGTGACGACGACCCCGACGGCGACAGCTGCGAGAAGCCCGGCAGTCAGTCCGACGACTGCGACCGTCAGCGCGATCCAGAAGTCCACACGGCTGAATCGGGCCCAGCGGACGAGTTCCGGCACGTCAATCAATCCGACCACCGCTACGAACACCACTGCGGCGAGCGTCGCCTGCGGAAGGAGACTGAGCACCGGTCCGAGGAAGAGTGCGATGAGAATGGCCAGGACGACTGTGACCAACGTTGAAAGCTGTGTCTTCGCGCCAGCATTTTGATTCACGGCACTCTGTGAGAATCCGCCTGCAGCGGGCATGGCCGTGAAGAACGCTCCGAAGACGTTGGCCGCGCCGGTCGCAAACAATTCCTGGTCCGCATCAATCGTTGGCTCTTCCGGTCGTCGGGTACTGCGTGCGACCGCCGCAGATTCGAGAAAGGCCATGATGGCAATCGCCAGAGCTCCGGGAACGAGTGCTCCGACAGCGCTGAAGTCTGGGAGGGCCAGCACGGGCAAGCCCGACGGCACCGGGGCGATGAGATCTACGCCGGATTCCTTGAAGCCGGTGAGGGCGACGAGCAGGATGCCGCCGAGTACGACGATCAGCGTGCTGGGAATCTGGGGGACGAAGCGCTGGAGGAGGAACAGTGTCAGGATGGACGCGACCGACAGCCCTACGGTGGGCCAATGCACACTGTCTAACGCCGCGCCAACGGCAGTGAGGGACCGGATGAGACCGTGACCGGAGAAATTGACGGTCTCGCCCAGCAACTTCGGAAGCTGACCGGCGGCAACGGTCGCACCGACACCGATCTTCAATCCGAGCACCGTCGCTCCGCTGATGTTCTCCACGAGAGAGCCGAGTCGCAGTAGGCGCGCCAGGAGGAGTATCACGCCAACCAGCAGAGTCAGCGCCATCAGTGAACCGAGAGCATCCTCAGCCCCGGCCGCGACCCCAGCAGAGACGAGAGTCGTCGCCGTCAGCGTGGCGATGGTCGAGGTGGTCGACACGCTCATCGACCGCGAACCGCCCAGAAACGCGTAGACGAGCATCGGAACGATGCAGGTGTATAGGCCGACCTGCACCGGGAGATTGGCGATCGTGGCGTAGGCCATCGCCTGCGGCACGACAACGGCACCGGCCGCCAGTCCGCTCACCACATCAGGCGTGATCCACGCTCTCTGATATCCGGCGAGCGTGGGCAGCAGCCACGTGCGAGTCGGGCGACGAACGACCGGCATCATCGTGCTCCCATCATCGGTTCGCCAGAGCTCGGGTCTACTGCTTGAGCATGGCGACCGCGAGTTTGTGCTCGTCGTCGATGAGGTGGGAGTGATCATCGTCGCCGAGGTCGATGCGCACCCAATCGATGCGTCCGGAGAACCCGTTGTCGGTGGCACCGTAGTCGGGCGAGACCGGCGAGGCCAGGTCCGCGCCGACGTCGACCGTCTCATCGAACGTGAACTGGAAAGGAATCGTCTTGCGTACGCGCCCCTCGCCAATCTTGTCCTCCCCGGCGTACAGCGACACCGTGCCACCTTGGCCGAGGCCTCCCCCGTCATAGGCGAAGTGCGCGCGAAGTTCCTCGGCCTCCGCCGGAATGACGTCAGTCGAATGAACGACGTCGACGTTGATGCCCAGCAGGTTGTAGGCGAACGCCAGTTTTCCGCCTGTGGTATAGAAGGACCACCCACCGTATGCTCCCCCTTGGGCAATCAGCACCCCTTCAGCTGCGGAGTCGGGGAGAGAGACCTTCGCCCGGACCGTCCAGGACTTGTTCTTGATGTTGATGGTGGTGTTCTCACTGAGACGCTTCATCCCCGGATAGAACTTCTGTGAGTCGCTCACGACTAGCTGCGGCCGGCCTGCGAGGTCCGGATTCAGCCGCTCACCGGAGCGAATGTCAAGCGGGAGGACGTTGAAGCGCGCCGCCTGGATGAGGAACAGCTGCTGCAAATGCGCCAACTTCGCCGGTTCAGCCTCGGCCAAGTCGTTCGACTGCGTCCAGTCCTCCTCAACGTTGTATAGTTCCCACACATCGTCGTCGAGGCCATGTGTCGAACCCACCCACGGGTCCTTGTGCTTCGCGACCGCGGTCCAGCCTTTGTGGTAGATGGCACGGTTGCCCAGCATCTCGAAGTACTGAGTCTCGTGGCGCTCATCGGCATCCGCCATGGTGAACGTGTAGTTCATCGGAGTTCCCTCGTACGGGCGCTGTGTCACGCCGTTGACGCTCGATGGCTCGGGGATTCCTGCCGCCTCGAGGACCGTGGGTGCCACGTCGATGACGTGGCTGAATTGGTGTCGGATGCCGCCCTGGTCCACGCCGCCGTTCGGCCAGCTCACGATGGTGCCGTTTCGAGTTCCGCCCCAATGGCTGGCGACTTGTTTGGTCCACTGGTACGGGGTATCCATCGCGTGGGCCCAGCCGACGGCGTAGTGATTGTAGGATCTCGGCGTGCCGATGTCGTCGATATGGTCGACGACATACTGCTCCGTCTCAATGTCGTTCATGCGATTGATCGTGAAACCCTCATTGGTGGTGCCATGCATCGAGCCTTCCGCGCTTGCGCCATTGTCGCCGATGATGACATACACGAGGGTGTCATCGAGGATGCCAAGTTCTTCATAGGCGTCGAGCAACAACCCGACGTGGTGGTCGGCGTATTCGAGAAAGCCCGCGTACACCTCCATCTGACGCGCGAGAGCGGGCTTGATCAGATCGCTCATCTCATCCCACGCTGGGATGCCGGCGCTACGCTCGGTCAGGACCGCGTCGGCGGGGATCACACCGAGATCCCGCTGACGGGCAAACGTCTCGTGGCGGACCTCGTCCCACCCTTGATCGAACTGGCCTTTGTACTTGTCCGCCCAGTCTGTCGGCACGTGGTGCGGTGCGTGTGTCGCCCCCGGGGCGAAGTAGGTGAAGAACGGCGCGTCGGGCGCGAGAGTTTTCTGCTCGCGAGTCCAGGCGATCGCCTTGTCCGTCATGTCACCCATGAAGTGATAGCCCTCTTCCGGCGTTCCCCACGGCTCGACGGGCGTCGTGTTCTCGTAGAGTGCCGGGTACCATTGGTTTGTCTCACCCCCGATGAAGCCGTAGAAGTACTCGAATCCGTTGCCGGGAGTCGGCCACCCGGAAAAAGGGCCGATGGCGCTGGCTTGCCACACGGGCACCTCGTGGCACTTGCCGAACTGAGATGTGTTGTACCCGTTGAGTTTGAGCGTCTCTGCGAGGGGCGCGCAGGTGTTCGGCCGCAGCGAGCTGTACCCGGGAGCTGACGTCGCGATCTCGGTGATGCCGCCCATGCCGACCGTGTGATGGTTGCGTCCGCTGAGCAGGGCCGCGCGCGTGGGCGAGCACAGCGCAGTGGTGTGGAACCGGGTGTACTTCAGCCCGGCAGCCGCGACTCGTTCGAAGTTCGGGGTGTGCACCGGCCCCCCGAACGCACTGGATGCCCCGAAACCAGTGTCATCGATGAGCACGACGAGCACGTTCGGCGCTCCCTCCGGTGGTCGCACTGGCGAGATCGGTGGGAACTGGGTGTCGGGGTCCGTCGCATCGTAGGTGACCGTGCCGGCGTAGGCCAGGTCGGCGATCGGAAGGCTGGAACGCTGAAGGTCGGACATCGCTACTCCCATGGGTTCTGGCGAGCAGCGGGCTCGCCTCTTGGCTCGCTGATCCTAGGTGCCGGCTCCGGAGGCATCCCACGGCTTCACCCGCTTAGGGTGACTTGGCCCATCCGAACCATTCCGCCTTGCCGCGGAAACTGAACCTGCGTGATGACGGGCTGATTCGATGCCGTGATGGGGTGCGCGGTGGGCACTCCCAGCAGGCCGAGCGAAAGGCCTCCCAGAAGCGCGACGTGAGAACTCTGACCTCGTCCTGCTTTTCGGACGAGGCAAATCGCGGCGAAATCCAGGGTGGTGACGGGATCTACTACAAGGGGTGAGCCCTCGTGCGACGAGCCGGATCGGCACGGAGCTCACGAACGGATAAACACTTCGCGCTGCTCACGTCGCACTACGCCGATCCTAACGAGCGCAGCGAAAGCCTATGTGTGTTGTCGCGGTGTCCTCCGCCTGGGCAGACCGTGCTGCCGGTCGATAGCGCAGGCAATACTCGGGAGCGCACAAATGCGATCCGCCCTTGAGCACTCGCCGCGGAACGGTCAACCCTGCTTCCGCCGAGAGTAGGTTCGATCGATCACCTGGATCGACTCCCAGACCCCCCGGTGGGACGTGGCGGTGCGTCCAGTAATCCGAGGTCCATTCCCAGACGTTGCCGATCATGTCAAGGAGCCCATATCCGTTGGCCGGAAACGTCCCCACCGGGGCGGTCCCCACCCATCCTGCCGCGCCATCGTTTCTGTAAGGGAAGGCACCTTGCCAGGTGTCGGCCATGAGGCACCCGTCGGGGTGCGCCACGGCACCCCAGGCAAACCGCATGCCCACCAGCCCGCCACGGGCCGCCCACTCCCATTCCGTCTCAGTGGGAAGCCGCTTATTGCTCCACGCGGCGTAGGCGAGGGCATCCAGGTATGCGACCTGGACGACCGGATGCGTGGGCCGATCCTCGACCGACGAGTCCGGGCCGAAAGGACGCCGCCAATGCGCTCCTGGCTCCCATTGCCACCACTGTCTCCAGTCGCGCAAATCGGCCGGACCCGACGTCGGCTTGAAAACCATCGCGCCAGGCACGAGATCCTCGGGGTCCGCACCGGGAAAGTCGGCCGAGTCAATCATTTGCTCGGCGACTGTGACGTAGCCCGTCGCCTCCACGAAGGCGAGGAAGGCTTCGTTCGTCACCGGATGAGCATCCATCTCAAACGACTTCACTGACCGCTCGTGCACTGGTCCCTCTTCGGGATAGAACTCCTCGGAGCCCATGCGGAGCGTGCCACCGGGGACCGGGATCATCGCTGTCACCTCATCATAGTATGCGGCGCGTTGAGGCAGTGTGCCTGTGTGCGCCAAGAAATCAGGGAATAGGCCCACACGTCAATCAATGGGACTTCGCACTTACCGCTCACGCCAGGTGTCCTTCGGTGCGTACCGGCCTCAGCAATCAAGGTCCTCAGAACTGCTCAGTCATGAGTCCAGTCGCGCATCGTGGTCTAACGCAGGCTGACCGCGTCTACGTCTGCAACGACGTGCCCGACCACCCCGCGTTACACCACTTTATGGAGAACTACTCGTGCAGCCAGAACGCCAGAACGATCCGGAGAGATGATTGCAGGAAGAAGACCCGGAAGCGAGCTGCGGCGGCGAGAGTGTCGGCAATGGCACCCAATTCATCGATCGCGCGTGTCCAGCCCTCGACATCACCGAGCCATCCTGCGTGGCCGATGCCGGAACCCACCATGGCCTGCCCTGACACCCGTATCAGTAACGTCGAGGTACGCTCGCGGACGAGCTCCCGGTTCAGGTCGATCCCGCCGTCCAAGGAGTCCCGCGCAGGCGAAGGGGATCCGTGGGCCCGGCGCCTGCGCAGCGGCCGACGTCGGTTCCGACCCGTCCGCGGGCGGCGGCGTGATGGTCACGCAGCCACCGCTCAAACCCTAGTCTTCTGAGTCGTCGGAGTCCGTGGGGGACGGCGAGGCTGCGCTGGAAGACGGTGTCGGGGTCGGCGACGGGGAAGCAGAGGCGGAAGCGGAAGCAGAAGCCGCGGCAGAGGCTGATGCATCGGCCTGGCGCTGTTCTTCCCGGGCCTGGCGTTCAGCCTCCTCCCGTTGGGCCTTCTCGCGCTGCGCCTCCGCCTGACGCTCAGCCGCCTCACGCTGCGCCTCCGCCTGACGTTCAGCCGCCTCACGCTGGCGCTCCGCCTCGGCCTGACGCTTCTCCTCGGCTTGCCGTTCGAGTTCCTCCCGCTCACGGGTCTGCAGCACGTTGCGCGTGCTGTCCATCGCCTTCAGGTCCGCTTGCGCGGCGGTCAGGGCGCCCGTCAGCTTCTCCTGCAGCCGGGGCACGTCCGCGGCCCAGGCGAGCGAGGCCAGGGAGGTCTCCTCGGGATCAATGGTGGCGAAGGCCTTCTCCGCGGTCACACCCTGCTCGACGGCGGCCGAGATCACCTCGATCTGGGACTCCGCCTCGGCGGAGGTGGTGGGGCGGTCCTGCGGCAGGTCCTCCAAGGTGGCCAGCGCGGGACCGATCCGGCCGGCCAGGGTGCACGGCTCGGCGGAGGAGTACAGTCCCGATTCCCCGCTGCGCGCCGTCTCCTGGGCCTCGCGCAACTCGCCGGCGAACCCTTCCCTCGGCTGCTCGGGCAGCGGCACGGCGAGCCCCGCCTCAACCTGCTGGAGGTTGACGACCTCGCCCCCGTGGTGGACCAGGGCCAGCCGGGTGCCCTCGGGACCGTCCGACTCCTCCGGATACTCCAACTGGACGGAGTCCCCCGGCTCGAGGAGGGTGGCCAGGTTGGCCAGGGCCTCGTCCGCGAGGCAGTTCTCCACGGTGGGCTCCTCCCCCTCGGCCGCCGGCCGGGGAACCATGACACCGGCCAGCGTCACGGTCTCCTCGGTTCCGTCCATGTTCACCACGAAGGTCTGGCCATCCTCCACCCGCACCACATGGCCGTTGGATTCGGCGGTGCGCACGCCCTTGACGGCGCTCAGCACGGCCAGGGTCAGCAGGAGTGCCGCGAGCAGGACGAACGCGATGATGCCCAGTACGGGGATCCGCCGGGCTGTTCGCTGTTCTGTCATGGTCTTCCTGCAGTGGGGTGATCGCTATGGCACTGATGCTCGGGCAAGAGAGGAGAACCAACGTGGCACGCAGGGCCCGCAAGCTCAGGGAAGTCTACCAAGCTGCCCCTCCTCTGACGGACCTCTGACGGAACCCCCAGCTGAACGACGCCGGCCCACCGGCTGGCTTGGCGGCCGCGGCGGCACTACTGCGCGCGGCGGTAGAACGGCGTTTCCACGACGGTGAACGGCTCGGCCTTGCCGCGCAGGTCGACGGAGAGCTCCGTACCGGTGTCCTTGAACGCGACGTCGATGCGGGCCAGGGCGATCGGGTAACCCAGCGTGGGACTGGGGACCCCGGAGGTGACTTCGCCGATCCGCTGGCCGCCGCCGTCGAGCACGGGGTAGCCGGCCCGCGCCGCCCGGCGGCCGGTGCCCTTCAAGGCGACGACCGTCTGGCCGGTGGTGATGCCGGTGCCGGCCTCGCGGGCGGCCAGCAGGGCGTCTCGGCCGATGAAGTCGCCCTCCTTCGTCTTGAGCGGCACGGCGGCACCGGCTCCCGACTCGCCGGGCAGGTGACCGAGGTCGAGCTCGTTGCCGTAGAGCGGCATGCCGGCCTCCAGGCGCAGGGAATCACGGGCGGCCAGCCCGCACGGGAGCAGGTCGACGCCGAGGCCCTCCGCCGCCCCGAGGAGCGCGCGCCAGACCGCGGAGGCCGCGGTGGACAACTCCCCACGGTCCGCCACGGGGCCGATGATCAGCTCGAAGCCGTCTTCCCCGGTATACCCGGTGCGGGCGGCCAGGACAGCGATCTCGCCGGCTTCCCCTCCGGCCCGGATCGTGGCCGGGCGGGCGGAGTAGTACCTCATCCCATCCAGCTCGGCAGCTTCTGCCTCGGGCAGGACGGCGGCGAGGATCCGGGCGGCCTCCGGACCCTGCACGGCGACCAGCGCCGTCTGTGAGGACTCGTTGCGGACCGCGGCGTCGAATCCGGCGGCGCGCTCGGTCAGCGCAGCCGCCACGGCCGGGGCGTTGCCGGCGTTGGGCACCACGAGGAACTCACGTTCCTCCCGTGCGGTCGTATCGCTGCCGTCCCCGTCCACCCGGTAGACGATCAGGTCGTCCAGGACGGTTCCGGAGTCGGTGCAGATCAGCGAGTATTTGGCGCGCCCTGGGGCGACGGCGGACACCCGGGCCGTCAGGGCGTAGTCCAGCGCCTCGGCCGACTGCGGGCCGCTGACCCGCACCTCGCCCATATGGGACAGGTCGAACAGGCCGGCGGAGGTGCGGACGGCCTGGTGTTCGGCCAGCTCGGAACCGTACTTCAGGGGCATCTGCCAGCCGCCGAAGTCGGTGAAGGAGGCCCCGGCCTCCACGTGGACGCCGTGCAGCGGTGTGGTGCTGATGCTGGTGCTCTCGCTCATGGTGGTCCTGTCAGTGGGAGACGGAGGAGGAGGACTCGACGTTGTGCGCGACCGCGGTGGCCGACGCCGCGGCATCGGCGGGGTCGGACGCCTCGAACGACTCGATCGGTGGGCAGGAGCAGAACAGGTTGCGGTCTCCCCAGGCACCGTCGATGCGGCCCACCGGCGGGAAGTACTTGTCCCGGCGCAGCGAGTCCACTGGGTAGGCGGCCTGCGAGCGCGGGTAGCTGCGGTCCCACTCGTCCGCGGTCAGCACCTCGGCCGGGTGCGGGGCGTTGCGCAGCACCGATTCGGCCAGCGTCTGAGGCGTGGTGGCCTCCATCTCGGCGTGGATGGCCAGCATCGCGTCGATGAACCGGTCGATCTCGGCCAGGTCCTCGGACTCCGTCGGCTCCACCATGAGGGTGCCGGTCACCGGGAACGCCAGCGTGGGGGCGTGGAAGCCGTAGTCGATCAGGCGCTTGCAGACGTCCTCGGCCGTGACTCCGGACTTCGCCGTGAGCTCCCGCAGATCCAGGATGCACTCATGCGCCACCAGCCCGGTCTCGCCGGTGTAGAGGATCGGGAAGGCGTCCCCGAGCTTCTTCGCCACGTAGTTGGCGTTGAGCAGAGCGTACCGGGTGGCTTCGGTGAGGCCCTCGCCACCCATCAGGTACAGGTACGCCCAAGAGATCGGCATGACGCCGGCCGAACCATACGGTGCGGCGGTGATGGGGTGCTCGGCGCTGGGCAGGTACGGCTTGAGGTGCTCGGCCACGGCCACCGGGCCCACCCCGGGGCCGCCACCGCCGTGCGGGATGCAGAAGGTCTTGTGCAGGTTCAGGTGGGAGACGTCCCCGCCGAACTGCCCCGGCTGGGCGAGACCGACGAGCGCGTTGAGATTCGCGCCGTCGATGTAGACCTGTCCACCGGCCTCGTGCACCTTGCGGCAGACCTCACGGACATCGGCGTCATAGACGCCGTGCGTGGAGGGATAGGTGATCATGATGGCCGCGATCCTGCCGGCGTGGGCCTCGATCTTGGCCTCCAGGTCGGCCGAGTCGATGGTGCCGTCCGGGGCGGTGGCGACCACCACCACCTTGAGCCCGGCGAGCACCGCCGAGGCCGCGTTGGTGCCGTGGGCCGAGGCCGGGATGAGGCAGATGTCCCGCTCGCCCTCACCGTTGTCCAGGTGGTAGCGGCGGATGGCGAGCAGGCCCGCGTACTCACCCTGGGAACCCGCGTTGGGCTGGATGGACACCCCTGCGTAGCCCGTGATCTCGGCCAGCTTCTCCTCCAGATCCCCCAGCAGGAAGCGCCAGCCCTCGGTCTGGTGGTCCGGGGCGAAGGGGTGGATGGAGCAGAACTCCGGCCAGGAGATGGACTCCATCTCGGCGGTGGCGTTGAGCTTCATGGTGCACGAGCCCAGCGGGATCATGGTCCGGTCCAGGGCCAGGTCATAGCCGGAGAGGCGCTTGAGGTAGCGCAGCATCTGGGTTTCGGACTTGTAGGTGTTGAACACCGGGTGGGTCATGAACTGGCTGGTGCGCCGCTGGGCGGCGGGGATGCGCGCGGAAGCCGGGGCGCCGGCGTCGTGGGCGGCGTTCTGGGTGCCGGTGGTGGCGGCGCTGCTGTCCTGGCGGGCCGGGAGGGACTCACGCGGGGCGCCGAAGGCGGAGAGGACCGCGACGAGATCCTCGTCCGTGGTGGTCTCGTCACAGGAGATGCCGACCGTGCCGGCGTCCACGAGGCGCAGGTTGACCCCGGCAGCCTCGGCGGCGGTGACCACGGTGCGGGCCAGGCCGGGCACCGAGACCTGGACGGTGTCGAAAAAGGCGTCCTGGGTGAGCCGGAAACCCTCGGTCTCCAGGGCGTCGGCCAGACGGGTGGCCTGGCGGTGGGCGTGCTGGGCGATCGCCGTGACGCCCTCCGGGCCGTGGTAGACCGCGAACATGGAGGCCACAATGGCCAGCAGGGCCTGCGCGGTGCAGATGTTGGAGGTCGCCTTCTCCCGGCGGATGTGCTGCTCGCGGGTCTGCAGGGCCAGCCGGTACGCGGGCCGGCCCGCGGCATCCTGGGAGACGCCGACCAGGCGGCCCGGCAGCTGGCGCTCGAGGCCCTGGGGGACGGCCATGTAGGCGGCGTGGGGGCCGCCGAAGAACAGCGGGACACCGAAGCGCTGGGTGTTGCCGACGGCGATGTCCGCGCCCTGCTCCCCCGGCGGCGTGATCAGGGCCAGGGACAGCAGGTCGGCCGCGATGGCGACCATGGCGCCCCGCTCCTTGGCCTGGGAGATCACGGCGGAGTGGTCATGGACCCGGCCGGAGTCGCCGGGCTGCTGCAGGACGATGCCGCACAGACCCTTCTCGTCCAGGTCGGCACCGAGCTCGGCGGGCAGGCCCGCGGCCAGGTCGGCGGTGCGGACGTCCAGGCCGAGGGCCAGGGCACGGCCCTCGATCACGGCCCGGGTCTGCGGGTAGAGGTCAGCGTCCAGCAGGGTGATGCCGTCCTTGGCCTTCTTGTTGGCGCGGTGCATCAGCAGGACGGCCTCGGCGGCGGCCGAGGACTCGTCCAGCATGGAGGCGTTGGCGATCTCGAGGCCGGTGAGATCGGAGACCATGGTCTGGAAGTTCAGCAGGGCCTCGAGGCGGCCCTGGGAGATCTCCGGCTGATACGGGGTGTACGCGGTGTACCAGGCCGGGTTCTCGAGCACCTTGCGCAGCACCACGGGCGGGGTGACGGTGTCGAAGAAGCCGCGGCCGATCATCTGGGTCTTGACGATGTTGCGGTTCGCGATGGCCCGCAGGTCCTCCAGCACGGCCGCCTCGGTCAGGGCCGGCGGCAGGTTCAGCGGGGTCTGCTGGCGGATGTCCGCGGGGACGGCCGCGTCCACGAGATCGGCCAGGGAGTCGAAGCCCAGCTCCGCCAGCATCTGGTCGGCGTCTGAGGGCCGTGGGCCGATGTGGCGGCTGGTGAAAGGGGCCGAGGCGGTGTCCCGCGGTTCGTGGCGTGACACGGGGATGTCGGCGGCGGTTGCGGTGGTGGTCTGCATGGTGGTCCTCCAGGGCGCTGTGGGCACGGAACGGTACCTCCCCGCTCTGTCATCAACCTGAGAGATTCCGCCCGTATCTGGAGGATACGTCCTTGCACCGTCGGTGTCCGAGGCCTGCGTTGGCCCGCAGTCCCGGAGCTTTCCAGAGTCGCCATGCCCTGCGCGGTACCGGTGCCTGAGAGATTCTCGGGGAGAAATTGCTCCTTCGGCGGCCGCTCCCCGGTGTCCGATCGGTCCGGGGACCGGTGGCGGTGGCGGTGGGCGGCACTCTCCCGCGCTGGGTGCGTGACGTGCCGACCAGTCTTCCACAGCCCGGCTGCCCCTCGGCAACTGAGTCGCACGAATTGACGCCGGATGCGGATTCTGAGGCCACTTCGTGCGACATCGATGAGGCCGTTCAGTGGCGGCGGCGGAGCCAGAGCGGGATCGAGGCGAGCAGCATCAGCCCGGCCACCCCGGCGAAGGTGGCGCCCGGCCCCAGGTAGGTGAACCCCAGCCCGCCGAACACCCCGGCCAGGCCCAGCCCGATGTCGAAGCTCATGTTCCATCCGACGCTGGCGGCACCGTGGCTGGTGGCCCGGGCGAAGGCCATGACGAGACTGGCCGATTGCACGGTCCCGATCCCCAGACCCATCAGCGCCAGGCCCCCGGCCAGCAGAGCGCCGGGCGGGGCGAGGGTGGTGCCCAGCAGTCCGGCCATCGTCATCGCGATCCCGGCTGAGTACACCGCCGCGGGATTCCTCCGATCCGTGAGGGAGCCGGCCACCCAGCGCCCCACCACCGAGGCGCCCTGCATGGTGGCGATGAACAGGGCCGGGTTCGCCGTCGCCCCGCCCGGGCCGAAGGCGATGACCAGCCCGTAGGCCGCCATGCCCACCAGGAACGGCAACAGCACCGGGACCAGTCCGGACCAGATCCGGCCCGACGCGCGGGCCGCCCCCGATGACCCGGCGGCAGGTTCCGGCGGGGCAGGTTCCGCGGGGGCCGCCGAATCGGGGAGCTGCACCACGGCACCGTCCACGGTCTCCGTCGTCGGCATCCGGGCGGCGAGGGTGCTGGCACGGCCTGGTACCCGGGGCAAGGTCAGGAAGGCCAGCAGCACCAGGGCGGCGGCGATGAGTCGGAACGTCTCCAGCGAGACCACGCCGCTGAACCACAGCCCCAGCGGAGCTCCGACGGCGGCGGCCGCTGACGTCGTGGCTCCGAACTGCCCGAGGGCCCGGCCAGCCCGGCCGGGGCGCGAGACCGCCGGGACGGCCGCCGTCGCCAAGACCACGAGGATCCCGAAACCGCAGCCCACGGCCAACCCGGTCACCACCAGGGAGACCATGGGGTGGCTGATGACCAGGGCGGATCCGTGCCCGGCCGCCATCAACAGCAGCGCCCCGCCGATCGCCCGCCGTGGTCCCCAGCGCTGTCGGAGGGCTGGGGCGAAGGGTTGGACCGCGATGACGCTGACCATCATGACCGTTAACAGGGTTCCGCCGGTGACGGAGGACAGCCCTTGGTCGAGGGCGAGGGGCACCATGGTCGAATAGCTGAGGAAAAAGCCGGAGAAGCCCCAGATCGCGATCCACAGCAACCCCCACAGGCCGGCGGGTCCGCGGTCGACGGCCAGGTTCCTCATCACCCCCTCACCCTAGGTCGGATGTGGAAGAGTTGGCCCATGCCCGTCTTTGAGCGTCGCTCCCTGGTCCCCCACGATCGGTCCACCGTGTTCGCCTGGTTCTCCCGGCGCGGCGCACTCGTCCGCCTCACGCCGCCGTTCGCCGGTTCCGTGCGGCGGGAACCGGAGGGGCTCGACGTCGGCTCGACCGCCCGGTTGGGCATCGGCGCCCCGGGGTCTCTGGGCCTGGGCCTGGAGTCGGCCACCGGCCTGGCCAGGACGGTCCTGCCCTTCCGGCTGCCGCAGTGGTTCGCCCCCGAGGTCCCCTGGACGGCCCGGCACACCGCCCTGGAGCCGGACCGCATGTTCCGGGACGAGATGGCCTCGGGTCCACTGACGTCCTGGGTCCACACCCACACCTTCGAGGACGCGGCGCCCGGCGAGGCGGACACCGCGGACGGCCGCCCCGGGTGCGTGGTCCTGGACCACGTCGACTACGAACTCCCGGCCGGGGCCGTCCTGCGCCGCAAGGGCTCGGTGTGGTCCCGGGCCGGGCGGTGGACGGAGGAGCGCCTCGAGTCCGAGCTGGACCGGCAGTTCGCCTACCGGGCCTCCCAGCTCCGCGAGGATCTGGCCTTCCACGCCGCCCACCCCGTGCCGTCCGCCGCGACCGCGGAAGCCGGCGAGCCCCGGCCCCTCACCATCGCCGTCTCCGGGGCCAGCGGCCTGATCGGCACTCAGCTGTGCGCCCTGCTGACCGGCGGCGGTCACCGGGTCCTGCGCCTGGTCCGCGGCGGCCACCGTGCCCCTGCCGACGGGACCATCGTGTGGGATCCGGCCTCCGGGACGCTGGACGCAGAGGCGCTCCGGAGCGCGGACGTCGTGGTGAACCTGTCCGGTGAGACCATCGGCGGGCGGCTCTCCGAGTCTCACCGTTCCGAGGTGCTGCAGTCCCGGCTGGCGGCCACCGGCCTGCTCGCCCGGACACTAGCGGAACTGGCCGACGACGGCCGCCCCCGGGCGCTCGTGAACGCGTCCGCGGTCGGCTACTACGGTGCCGAGGCCGGCACCGGCCCGCGCGGCGATGGCTTGCTAGAGACGGATCCGCCCGGGGGCGATTTCCTGGCCGAGGTCTGCCAGCAGTGGGAGCGCGCCACCGCGCCTGCCGCCCGGGCCGGGGTCCGCACGGCGATGATCCGCACCGGCCTGGTGCTGACACCGGCCGGAGGGGTGCTGCAGCAGCTGCTGCCGTTGTTCCTCCTCGGCGCGGGCGGTCCCCTGGGCACCGGCAAGGACCGGAACCCCTGGCAGAGCTGGATCTCGATCGACGACATCGTGGGGCTCTTCGCCCATGCCGCCCTCACAGAGACCGTGGAGGGTCCGGTCAATGGCACCGCGCCGGAACCCGTCCAGGCCCGTGACTTCGCCGCCACCCTCGGGCGGGTGCTGCGCCGCCCCGCCGCCGTCCCCCTGCCGGCGGCTGCCCCCACAGCGGTACTGGGATCGGAGGGCAACCGCCTGCTCGTCGAGGCGGACCAGCGTGCCCGCGCGGACCGGGCGGAGGACTCCGGATACATTTACCGCCACCCGGACCTGGAGTCGGCCCTGCGGCACGTTCTGGGACGCTGACCTCCGGCTCAGAACACCGGCAGCCCGCCGGTCACGCCCACCACGGAGCCGGAGACGAAGCTGGCCTCCGCGGGACTCGCCAGGAACACGTAGGCCCCGGCCAGTTCGGCCGGCTGGCCGATCCGGCCCAGCGGGGTGTCCGCGCCCATGTGGGAGACCGCCTCCGGCTCCTTGGTGGCCGGCTGGAGCGGCGTCCACACCGGCCCCGGGGCCACGGCGTTCACACGGATACCCTGCGCACCCAGCTCACCGGCGAGGTTCGCCGTGACGTTGTTCAGGGCCGCCTTGGTGGCGGCGTAGTCGATCATCGTCTCGGAGGGCTGGTAGGCCTGGACCGACGTCGTGATGATGATGCTGTCCCCCGCGCCCAAGTGGGGCAGGCAGGCCCGGCTCAGCCAGAGCGTGCCGTAGAGGTTGGTCTTCACCGCGCGGTACAGGTCCCGGGTGCGCAGCCCGCCGAGCCCCGGTTCGCCGCGCGCCCAGTGGTAGCCGGCGTTGTTGACCAGGATGTTCAGCCCGCCGAGTCCGGCCACAGCCTCCTCGGCGATCCGCTGGCATTCCGCCTCGTCCCGCAGGTCACCGGGCACGGCCACGGCGTTCCGGCCGGCCTTGTCGATCCAGCCGATGGTGTCCTGCGCGTCCTCGGCCTCCTCCGGGAGGTAGTTGATGGCCACGTCCGCGCCCTCCCGGGCGAAGGCGATGGCCACGGCCCGGCCGATGCCCGAGTCACCACCGGTGATGAGCGCCTTCAGTCCTTCCAGCCGGCCGCGGCCGACCCAACTGGACTCGCCGTGGTCCGGCACCGGCTCCATCGGCGCGGTGAGACCGGGTGGTTCCTGCTGCTGGGCCGGCATGGTGCCGTCGGATCCCGCCATGGACCGCGCGTGGCGCCCAGCCTCCGTCAGGTCATCATCCTTCATGGTGTCCCTCTCCTATGTTGGCCGGGCCTTCGCTATGCCACCCTAGGAGCACCACTGACACGGCCGGAAGGTCTGAGCCCATGACTGACACCACCCCCTCCCTGCTTCCCGTTCCCGACGACGGCTGGTCCCGGGTGCTGTGCATCGTCGCCCACCCGGATGACATGGAGTACGGCACGTCGGCGGCCGTCGCCGCGTGGACCGCCCGGGGCATCGAGGTCACCTACCTGCTGCTCACGGCGGGCGAGGCCGGCATGGCCGAGCCGCCGGATGTCGTCAGGCCCCTCCGCGCCGCAGAGCAACGGGGCGCCTGTTCGGAGGTGGGCGTGGAGAACCTGCTGATCCTGAACCACCCGGACGGAATGCTTGAGTATGGGCTGGACCTACGCCGGGACATCGCCCGCACAGTGCGGACCGTCCGGCCGGACGCCGTGGTCACCGCTAACTTCGGTTTCGAGGCCTACGGCGGGTTGAACCAGGCCGATCACCGCGCTGCCGGGCTAGGCGTGGTGGACGGGGTGCGGGACGCGGACAACCGCTGGGTCTTCCGTGACCTGGCGGAGGTCGAGGACCTGGAGCCGTGGCATGTCTCCGCCCTGCTGGTGGCCGGCCACGAACGCCCCACCCACGCGGTGCCGGTGGACGGCGCGGCGGTGACGGCCGCCGTCGCCTCCCTGAACCGCCACGAGGCCTACCTGAAGCACGTCACCGGCCACCCGAAGCCGGAGGAGTTCATCCCGGAAGTCCTGCAGGCCGGGGGCGCCCAGGCGGGCTCGGACCACGCAGTGACCTTCCGGGTGTTCGATCTGGGTGGGCTCGGCGGCGGTTCGGACGGCTGACGGTCGCCGAGAACAACGAAGTCCCACGAAATGGTGCCGATCTTGCCGGCGGGCACCAATTCGTGGGACTCAGTTGTCGAGGCGGGTGGCGTCAGGCCATGGCCGGTTCTGCACCCGAGGCGTCGGCGGCGAAGCCCAGCTCATCCAGGGAGGCGCCGTTGGCCACGGCGTCGATGACCTCCACCGCCTCGTCCTCGGAGATCTCCAGGGCCAGGGCGACCTCGGCGGCCAGCGGTGCCTGGGCGGCGCGGAAGAGGTCCTTCTCGGCCATGGACAGGCCCTTGGTGTCGCGGCGGCGGCCCAGGTCCCGGACCACCTCGGCGATCTGCTCGAGCAGACCGGAGGCCACCCGCTCCTGGTTGGCCTTCATCCGGCGGGACCACTGCTTCTCCTCCACGCCGGTCGGCTCCTGGACAACCTCGAGGAGCGTGCGCAGGTGGGCCCGGCCGTAGACCTCGCGGACGCCGATCTCCTCCACCTTGGACTCCGGGATGGACACCACCAGGTTGTTGCTCCGGATGGTGAGCTCAATGTAGGTCACCTCCGTCCCCTTGACGGTGCGCTGCGTACGGTTCGTGACCGCCGCCGGACCGTGATGGGGGTGAACAACAAGCTTGCCGGGGCTCAACTGCATGTATATGTCACTTTCCTTCGGTGCGAAGGCCTCCCCCAGCACCTGGCCCGTCCACGGGCCGGGTGCTTTCCGTGAGTTTGGCTGGCTTCCATTTTCTCACAAATACGGGACAGGTGCCGCCCCATGCCCTAGGCTTCTCCCCCTTGACAGCACCGGCCCCCGCTACTGCTCCTGCGAGCGCAGGAATTCGAAGACCTCCACCTCGTCCACCCCGGGGAAGGCCCCCGAGGGCATGGCGGCGAGCAGGTGGGCGTTGGCCCGGGCTGCCGGCCACGCATGACCTCCCCAGTCGGCCTCCAGGTCCGGGGACGGCTGCCGGCAGCAGGTCGGATCCGGGCACCGGGACACGGAGCGCGAGGTGGTCTCCGCGCCCCGGAACCAGCGGGCATGGTCGAAGGGCACGCCGATGGACAGGGAGTAGAAGCCGGAGGAGTGTGCCTCCACCACGGCCGTGCACCAGTACGTTCCGGCGGGGGTGTCCGTGTACTGGTTGAAGGCCCGGAACCGGTCGGCCACGCCGAACACCTCGCGTGAGGTCCAGTTCCGGCACACCTGCTGCCCCTCGATGGCCCCGGTGTGGTCGGCGGGGAAGGACACGCCGTCGTTCTCGTAGGCCTTGTGGATGATGCCGGACTCGTGGACCTTCTGGAAGTGGCAGGTGATCCCGAGGTGTTCCGTCGCCAGGTTGGTGAACCGGTGCGCGGCGGACTCGTAGGAGACCCCGAAGGCGTCCCGCACATCCTCGATGGCCAGGTCGCGTTGGGCCTTGGCGTTCTTCAGGAACTTCACCGTCTCCTTCTGCGGCATCATCAGGGCGGCCGCGAAGTAGTTGGTGTAGACGCGCTGGCGCAGGAAGTCCGAGTAGTCGGCGGGCTCCCCGTGCCCGAGCACATATGCGGCGATGGCCTGCAGCAGCACCGATCGGGGGTCATGGTCCGGGTTCCGGGCCCGGGAGAGGTAGAACCGGCGGTTCTTCAGGTCCGTCACCGAGCGCGTGGAGTGCGGCAGGTTGGAGACGGAGTGCACCGAGAACCCCAGATGGTCGGCCAGATCAGCGGCCGCATGGTGGCTGAGCGGTCCGCCGGAGTGCCCGACGGCGTCCAGCAGGTCCTGCGCCTTCCGCTCCAGTTCGGGGTAGTGGTTGTGGCGCTCCTTCATCTCCTGGCGCAGTTCGGAGTTCGCCCGCCGGGCCTCCTCCGGGGTGGCGGCCTGCTCCTCCATGCGCCGGTTCAACTCCGCCTCCAGCCCGGCGATGACCTCGAGCACCTCGGTGGGGGTGCGCGGGGAGATCTTGATCTGCGGCAGCCCCAGGCTCGCGTAGTGGTCGGTGCGCTGCGCCTTCTCCACCACGATCTCCAGGGCTGCACGGCGGCTCGGGGCCTCGGACGCCAGCAGCTCCTCCACCGTGGCGCCGTGGAGACCGGCCAGCCGGGACAGCAGGGACAGCCGGGGTTCCCGCTTGCCGTTCTCCACGAGGGACAGGTGGGATCCGGTCGCACCCACGGCCTCGGCGGCCTGGTCCAGGGTCAGCCCGGCCTCCTTGCGCAGGTGGCGCAGGCGGCGGCCGAGCACGACCGGGTCGAGGTCGGGGGTGACGGTGTGGTCACCGGCGGAAGCAGCCGCGGAGGCAACAGAGGCAGTGGAAGAGGTGAGCACCATCACGCCATGATAGTCAATTCAATCCACTTTTGACTCGCAGCACAGGAACTCATGACGGAATTCGCCCTCAAGCAATACATCTTGACGCTCACCGCGGCGCCGGAGCACGTCCGCTGCCGCTCGGTCCATGACCGGCGTGGGCGCGATCAGAGGTCCGCCAGCACCCCCACCGGGTTCTCGAAGCAGTCGGCGACGAACCGCAGGAATCCTCCGGCCGTCCCGCCGTCACAGACCCGGTGGTCGAAGACCAGGGAGAGCTGCATGACCTTGCGCACGGCCAGCTCCCCGTCCACCACCCAGGCCCGGTCGATGATGCGGCCCATCCCCAGGATCGCGACCTCGGGATGATTGATGATCGCGGCGGAGCCGTCGGTGCCGAAGACGCCGTAATTGTTGATCGTGAAGGTCCCACCGGACAGGTCCTGCGGGGTGCCCTTGCCGGAACGGGCCACCTCGGTCAACCGGCGCAGCTCATCGTTCAGTTGCCGGGCGGTCATCGCGTGGGCCCCCCGGATGGCCGGCACCACCAGGCCGCGTTCGGTCTGCACCGCGAAGCCGAGATTGATGCCGTCGAAGGACACGATCCGGTGCCCGCCCGCGCCGTCCTCCTCGAAGCGCTGCGCCAGCTCGGGATACTGCCCCAGGCCCGCCAGTGCGAAGCGCGAGGCAAAGGCCAGCAGCCCCGGCACCTCCTGGTCTCCGCGCGCCTTCAGTGAGGTCCGCAGCTCTAGCAGCGGAGTGACATCCACGTCCACCCAGATCGTGGCCTCGGGGATCTCGCGGCGCGAGCGGGTCATGGCCGCGGCCGTCACCTTTCGCACCCCGGACACGGGCACGACGCCGGCCACCCCCAGTCCCGTGCGCGGGTCCAGCTCCTCCGTGGGTTCCGGGGCCCACGAGCCCTCCCCGGCCGATGCCGGGCTCGATGCGGCCGGATCTCCTGCCATCGCGGGGGCAGGGGCGGGCGCGCTGGCGGGTGCAGGTGCAGATTCTGGACTCCGGGAGCCAGCCTCAACCGAGGCCAGCACATCGGCGCGCACGATCAGTCCACCCGGGCCGGTCCCCTGCACGGCGGCGAGGTCCACCCGGTGCTCGCGGGCCAGCCGGCGCACGAGGGGGTTGACCACCCGCGGGGCTGACCGAGACAGCTCTGGCACCTCCGTCGGCGACCCTGCGGCCGGTGAGGCAACGGTCGGAGCCCCGACGGCCGGAGTATTCGCGGCAGCCTTGCGCCGCCGGGTACGGCCGGTCGCCGCACCACCGGGGGTGCCGTAGCCGATCAGGACGTTCCCGGAGCCGGCGTCGTCCTCCGAGTCCGCCCCCGCCGCGCTGTCCGCCGCCCCCCGTGCCGCAGGCCGCGCCGTGTCTCCCACGCCGGGCGCCTGTCCGGAGGCGGCTGCGGCCTCAGGCCGCACCCCGGCGCGCTCCTCCTCACGGTAGGACTGGGCGCCCTCCGCCCGCGCCGGGGCGCCAGCGGAGGCGGCGGCTCCGGCGGAAAAGTCCGAACCGCCGTCGTCGGAACCTGTGTCACCCGACGCCACGCCGTCCTCGACGGAGACCAGGGGCCTGCCCACGTCCAGGGTGGTGCCGGCCTCGGCGTGCAGGGTTGCCACGGTGCCGCCGAAGGGGCTGGGCACCTCGACGAGTGACTTGGCTGTCTCCACCTCGACGATCGGCTGGTCCACGGCCACGGTGTCCCCGGCAGCGACCAGCCACCGGATGATGTCGGCCTCGGTCAGGCCCTCTCCCAGGTCCGGGAGCAGGAAGGTGCGGATGGTCATGTCAGTCCTCCCACTGCAGGTCGTCCACGGCGTCCAGGATGCGGTCCACCGAGGGCAGGAAATGATGCTCCAGCTTCGGCGCCGGATAGGGAATGTCGAAGCCGGTGACCCGCAGCACGGGCGCGGCCAGGGAATGGAAGCAGCGCTGCTGCACGCGGGCGGTGATCTCCGCGGCCACGGAAGCGAAGCCGGTCTCCTCGGTGATGACCACGGCCCGGCCGGTCTTGACCACGGACGCGGCCACCGTGGCGTCATCGAACGGGACGATCGTGCGCACGTCCACCACCTCCAGCGAGCGCCCCTCCTCCTGGGCGGCGGCCGCCGCTGCCATCGCGGTGGGCAGGGACGGTCCGTAGGCGATCAGCGTCGCGTCGGTTCCGGTCCGCGCGACGGCGGCCCCGCCGGATTCCAGCGCGGCCCGCGGATCCGCACCGGGACCGGACCGGCCGGCATCGTACTGCTCGCGCAGAGCGTCCAGGTCGACCCGGTCCTTGGCGAAGTACAGCTTCTTGGGCTCCATGAAGACCACCGGGTCGTCCGAGTCGATGGCCGCCCGCAGCATCAGGTAGGCGTCCGTCACGGTGGCCGGAGTGACGACCTTGAGGCCGGGCGTATGCGCGTAGTAGGCCTCCGAGGAATCGCAGTGATGCTCCACGCCCCCGATGCCCCCGGCATACGGGATGCGGATGACGATGGGCATGGCCACGGCCCCCCGGGTGCGGTTGCGCATCTTCGCCACATGCGAGGCGATCTGCTCGAAGGCCGGATAGGCGAAGGCGTCGAACTGCATCTCGATCACCGGGCGCATCCCGTTGATCGCCATGCCCACGGACATGCCCGCGATCCCGGACTCGGCCAGCGGGGTGTCGAAGCACCGCTCTGTCCCGAAGCGCGCGGCCAGGCCGTCCGTGACCCGGAAGACCCCGCCGAGGGTGCCCACGTCCTCGCCGAACACCACGACGTCGGCTTCGGCGGCCAGCGCATCGGCCAGGGCCGCGTTGAGGGCCTTGGCCATCGTCACCGGGCCCGGTGGGGCCGGGGCCACCGGGGACTCGGGGCGCGGCCCGGGGACGCCCGCCCCGCCGGCCCGGGTGGTGGACTCCCGGGCCGCGTCCACTGCGGTTTCCACGGTGTCGACGGCGTCCGGGCTGGTGGTCTGGCGGGCGCTCATGATGCCTCCTCGCGGGCGAGTTCCTCGGACAACTGGGCGGCCTGCTCGGTCAGCTGTGGGGTGGGGACGGTGTAGACGTGGGCGAAGAGATCCTGCGGGTCCGGGGTGACCTCCTGGTTGAGGCCATCCCGCAGCTCGGCGGCGACCTGCTCGGCCTCCTGCTCGAAGCGGGCCTGGAGCCCGTCATCCAGCAGGCCGCGGCCGGTCAGGTAGGCACGCATCCGCTTCACGGGGTCCTTGGCCAGCCATTCCTGCACCTCCGCGTCCTCGCGGTACCGCGTGGCGTCGTCGGCGTTGGTGTGGGCCTGGATCCGGTAGGTCTGCGCCTCGACCAGCAGGGGGCCCGCACCGCCGCGCACGAGGCGCACACCCCGCTCGAGGACGGCGAGCAGCGCGACGAGGTCATTGCCGTCCACGCGCTCCCCCGCCATGCCATAACCCACAGCCTTGTGCGCCAGCGACGGCGCCACCGTCTGGCGGGCCAAGGGCACGGAGATGGCGTACTGGTTGTTCTGCACGAAGAAGATCACCGGCAGATGGAAGACGGCAGCGAAGTTCAGTGCCTCATGGAAGTCACCCTCACTGGTGGCCCCGTCCCCGCACAGGGCCACCACCACCGTGTCCTCCCCGCGCAGTCGCGCCGCGTGCGCGGCCCCGACCGCGTGGAGCAACTGGGTGGTCAACGGGGTGGACTGGATGCCGACCTGGTGCTTGCCCGGATGGTAGCCACCGTGCCAGTCGCCGCGGAAGACGGTCATGGCCTCCACGGGCGGGACCCCACGGGAGATCACGGCCACGGTGTCCCGGTAGGTGGGGAACAGCCAGTCGCCCTCCTCCAGGCAGGCCGCGACAGCGACCTGGCAGGCCTCCTGCCCGTGGCTGGAGGGGTAGACCGCCATCCGTCCCTGACGCACCAGCGCCGAGTTCTGATCGTTGATGCGCCTCCCCACCACGAGGCGGCGGTACGCCTCCAGCAGGTCCTCGTCGGCCGGGACGGGGTAGTCATGTCCCGGCTCCGGGCTTGGGCCGGCGCCCAGGAGCCCGCCCTCCTGGTCCACCATCTGGATCAGGTCGCGGGCCGGCAGCATGTAGTCCTCCGGCGTGATGCCGAAGCTGCGGGCAGCATCGGTGATGCCGATGCGGTTGTCCTCGCTCATCGTTCCTCCTGGGCCGTCGAATGCCGGCCGTGGTCCACGTCACTGCTGTAGTCACTTTGTACCCACCAGTGTGGATCCTGCCGAGGGTTCGTCGCCGCCGAACGGCAAGACTGTGGACGAATGGCGATAATTGCCTATTCTGGTGGATGTTCTGCACCAGTGCACCGTCTTTGTGAGGGAGGGATTCCATGGGCCCCGTACCCGTACCGATCGACTTCGTGGATGAGCAGATCCTGGCCGAGCTCACGAGGGACGGCCGCCAATCGGTGACCGCCCTGGCCCAGAGGGTCCACATCTCCCGCGCGCATGCCTACGCCAGGATCAACCGGCTGCAGCAGGACGGCGTCATCACCCGCTACAGCGCGGTGGTGGACCCGGTCCGGGCGGGCCTGCGCTCCTCGGCCTACGTCACGCTGAAACTGCGCCAGCACGGCTGGCGGGAGGTCAGGGAGACCCTGGCGAAGATCCCGGAGGTCTACCACGTCAGCCTCGTGGGCGGGAACTTCGATGTGCTGCTGCTGGTCCGGGCGCGGGACAATCTGGACCTACGCCGGGTGGTCTTCGATCACATCCAGCCGCTTCCGGCGGTGCTGGACACTCAGACGTTTGTGATCTTCGAGGACGCGGACACGCGGTAGAGGGCCGTGACAGCACCCTGTCGCGGCCCCTCAGCGCCCCGTCGACTCAAAGCGGTGGTGGTGCCGGGAGGTCACCGGGGCGCGGGCGTGCCGGCGACTCCCTGGAACACGGGCTTGCGCTTCTCCTGGAACGCGGCGAACCCCTCGGCATAGTCGGCCGTGCCGCACAGGTCGGCCTGCGCCTGGTTCTCCCGGGCCACCGATTCCCACAGGCCCAACCGTTGATCGCGTACTTGGGCCACGAGTTCCTTGGACGCCAGGAAGGCCCCGGTGGCACCGGTGGCCACCCTCGCCACGATGCCGCGCGTGTCCTCCAGCAGGCTCTCGGCGGATAGGACCCGGGAGAACAGTCCGGAGGCCACCGCTTCGGCCCCGCTGATCAGCTCCGCGGTGTAGATCAGGTCCAGGGTCCGGTGGGAGCCCAGGCGCTCGGTGAACAGCCAGTGCCCACCGGAGTCCAGCGTGGCCCCCAGATTCGCGAACGGTGAGCCGATCTTGGCGTTCTCGGCCACATAGACCACGTCCGTGGCGATCGCCAGCCCGAGCCCGACGCCGAGGCACGCCCCCTGCACGGCGGCGAAGGTCGGAGCCGGGAAGGCGCTCATCTTCCGCAGCAGCGGGGTGACGGTGCCCCCGAGGTAGCCCAGGACGTCGTCGTCGGCCGGGGTGACCCCGGAGATGTCCCGTCCGGCGCAGAACCCGCGGCCCTCGCCCCGCAGCAGCAAGGCCCGCACCTCACCGCGCGAGGCGGCGGCAGCGGCGTCGTCGTAGGCCTGTTCGAGTTCGGCGAGCGCCTCGGTGTTCAGGGCGTTCATCTTCTCCGGGGCGTTGAGGACGATCTCGGCGATCCCGTCGGCAATGGTCAGGTCGATCATGT
>NZ_JALDXU010000006.1:0-71699 GCF_032154715.1 Citricoccus sp.
CACCCCAGGTGACCGGGCCGGCGTCGTTCTGTCCCGTGCCCCTCTGGAGGTGCGGAGATGCGCGGGACATGCCGCATCCACGGGAAACATGAAAGACCCACAACGGTTACGCGGAATCAACGCCCAGCAACAGCTCCGAAACATCCAGTGGCCAGTATTCAAGGCATGGATACAACGGTGGATACACGGCAGGGCTTCCCCGGCGCCGCGGCGTCAGGACGCAAGGTGACCGAACAGGAGCGGGTCTACCTCCAGTTGCGGGACGACCTGCTCGCCGGCGCGATCTCGCCGCTGGTCCGCATCACCGAGATGCGGGTGGCGGAGCGCTACAGCGTCTCCCGCACGCCGGCCCGTGACGCCCTGGCCCGGCTTCGCGCAGATCGGCTGCTGGCCTTCCGAGACGGCGCCCTGTACCGGTACATGCCGACCCGCAAGGAACTGTCCGACCTCTACGAGCTACGCGTCACGCTGGAACGTCAGGGGATCGTCCGCTGTACGGGCGGCGCGGACACCGTCCATGACACCGCGCTGATCGAGGATGAGCTCGCCTTGTGGCATGAGCGGAAATCCCAAGGCGTCACCCCGGACGCTGGATTCGTCACCGCCGACGAGCAATTCCACCTCACGCTGCTGCTGGCCTCCGGCAACACGGAAATGGTCGAGATCCTGAAGGGGGTCAACCAGCGGATCCGCTCGGTCAGGATGCACGACTACCTCACTCAGGACCGCATCAACAGCACCATCGACGAGCACCTCGAGATCGGCGAACTGGTCCTGACCTGCCGCCTCCTGGAGGCGCTGGAAGCCCTGGAGAGTCACATCGGCGAATCCCAGACGGTGTCCCTGGCGCGCGCCACGGACAGCTTCTCCCTGTAACCCGGGCCAGATGCCCCAGACCTGGCCATTCGACAACGAAGGATACTGATGCCCTCCCTCTCCCCCACCGCTGCGGTCGCCCGTTCCTACGCGCGCATCGCCGCTGCCCACAGCAGTCACGTCTGGATCTCCCTGCAGGACGAATCCGCAGCTCTGAACGAGGCCTGGGGTGTGGAGCGCGAACTCGCAGCGGGCCGTGAGATGCCTCTGGCCGGATTGACCTTCGCCGTCAAGGACAACATCGACGTGGCCGGGCTCCGCACGACCGCGGCCCACCCGGGCTTCGACCGGCGAGCCGTGGTCAGCGCCTCGGTGGTGAGCCGCTTGCGAGCCGCCGGCGCGGTGTTCATCGGCAAGACCAATCTGGACCAGTTCGCCACCGGCCTGGTGGGCACCCGCAGTCCCTTCGGCCAACCCTCCAGTGCCCTCGCGCCGGAACGGGTGTCCGGCGGCTCCAGCTCCGGATCAGCCGTGGCCGTGGCAGAGGGACTCGTGGACTTCTCACTCGGCACTGACACGGCCGGCTCCGGACGGGTTCCCGCCGCCTTCAACGGCATCATCGGGCTGAAGCCGACGTACGGGCTGGTCGCCGCGGACGGCGTGGTCCCCGCGTGCCCGTCCTACGACTGCGTTTCCGTCTTCGCGCCGACCGTCGCGTTGTCCGCAGCCGTCCTCCGGATCGCGTCCGCTCCCTCGGAGCGCTACCCGCACAGTCGGGTGCTGCCGGACACGGCGCCCCTGTCCGCTCCCCGGGATCCCGTGGTGGCGATCCCCCAGGACCGGGATCTGACCAGCCTGCCCGAGGCCTTCCGGACTGCCTTCGCTGGTGCGATCGCACAGTTGGTGGGCCGTGGCGTCACCGTCCAGAAGATCGATTTCTCCCCCTTCGCGGAGGCCGGGCGGCTCCTCTATGATGGCGGCCTGGTCGCAGAACGAGCCGCCAGCTTCGGACGGTTCCTGGCCGAACACCCGGAGGGGACGGACCCCCACGTGGGGCGCATTGCCGCCCACGCGGAAGAGATCCCCGGAGTCACAGTCATCCAGGACCAGCAGGTGCTGGCTGAACTCACCCGACGGGGGCGGGAGCTGTTGCAGGGCGTGGACGCACTGGTGGTCCCCACAGCGCCGGAGCACCCCCTGATGACGGATGTCCTCGCCGACGACGCCGGTCTCATCAACACAGGGCTGGGGACCTTCACCAACTTCGTCAATCTCATGGACATGGCCGCCATCGCTGTTCCCGTCACCCACACCACCGGGGACGGCGCCTTCGGGATCACGTTCGTCACCAGGGCATTCCACGACCAGGTGGGGATCGACCTCGCCGCGGACTTCCTCCGTGAGCCGCCGGCCCTGTCCACCACCGCCGGAATCGACCTGGCCGTCTTCGGGGCGCACTTGCGCGGCCAGCCCCTGAACCGTCAGCTCACGGACCTGGGCGGTCGCTTCATCGACGACATCACCACGGCAGCCAACCACCGGCTCTACCTGGCCGAAGGGTCCCCGCCGCGTCCCATCGTGGCCCCGTCCGCCTCTGGCATCTCCGTGCCCGGCGAGCTGTGGCGCCTCCCCCTGACCTCTCTGGCGCGGTTGTTGACTGGCCTGCCGGCGCCGATGGGGCTGGGGCAGGTCTCCCTCTCGGACGGACGCACCGTCTGCGGATTCATCGGCCAGGTCCAGGGTGTGGAACGGGACATCACCTCGTTCGGCGGCTGGCGTGCCTACCTGGACGCTGCCGGTGAGGCCGCGCCCGCCCCCCTCCCGGTCCACGCCTAGCCCCTCCATAGCGTTCCTCTCTACTCGCCCCTCTCCGTCCAACCCCCTCCAAGGAGCTGCACCCACCATGCCGAACACCCGCCTCACCCGTACCCTGTCCCTCGCCGCCGTCAGTGGTCTGGTAGCCGCCTCGATGGTTGCCTGCGCACCCGCGGAGGGAGCCGGGGACACCATCACCGTGGGCACCCTCCGAGCCCAACCACACCTGTACACCCCGTACTTCTACGATCAGTTCGCACCGGAGGGCAAGAGCTTCGAGATCGTCCTGTTCGACTCCTCCTCGGACATCAAGAACGCCGTGGTCTCCGGATCCATTGATCTGGGCGTCACCGGCGCACCGTCTGTTCTCGCCGGATTGGCTGATGGCCAGGACGTCAAGATCATCGCCTCCTCGGCCGACGGCGGCTCCCGCATCGTCGGGGCTCCGGACATCACGGATCCGCAGGACCTGGCCGGCAAGACCATCGGTTACCCCATGGGTGCCTCACAGGAGATCCTGCTCAAGCTCACGCTCGAGAACCTGGGGATTGACCCGGACAACGACGTCACCCTGGTGAACCTGCCGTTCTCCGAAATGGCGAATGCCTATACCTCGGGTCAGATCGATGCCATGTCCTCAGCCGAGATCGGCCCATCGGTGGCCATGGACGCCGGAGCTGTTGACATCGTGTCTCCCTATGACACCCCGGTGGGAGAGGTCAACATCGTGCTGGCCGCCACCGGCGAGTTCGTGGCCGAGGAGCCGGACCTCGCCCAGGAGGTCGTGGACACCCACATCCAGGCCTCGGAGTACATGGCGGAGAACCCCGCGGAATGGTCAGCGGGCCTCGTGGAGGACTTCGGCATGGATGCCGCCGTGGCCGACCTCGCGATTCAGAACGTCACGCCCCGGTGGGAACTCGATGACGACTATCAGGCGCAGGTCGCCGCCCTGGCCGAACAGATGCTGGCCTTCGGGCAGATCAGCGAGGGCGTCGATACCTCGGCCGCCCTCGACCCCACCTTCGTTGATGCCTCCACCGTCAACGACTAAAACGAGCACTGATCAAAGGAGGACCCATGACCACTCCAGTCCCGACGACCTCCGCGCGTACCGCCGGTGATGTCGCCTCAGCCCCCGCCACCGCCCCGCCCCCTGGGGGCACCTCCACGAGAGGAGCAGCCTCCAGGCAGCCATCCACGGCCAGCCGATCCGGCACGGGCCGCGCCTGGCTACTGGCCATCCCCGTCCCCATCGTCCTCCTGATCCTGTGGACCCTGGGCGTCCAGGGCGAGTGGATCCTTCCCTTCGGCATCAAGATGGCCTTCCTGCCCACGCCCATGGACGTCGGCGCACGGCTGTGGGACTTCGCCTTCGGCGGGGTCATGAATGACGCCTTCAGCGGCACCCTGTGGGCCCACCTGTGGGCTTCTACCCTGCGCGTCCTGCAGGGCTTCGGCCTGGCCACCGCCCTCGCTGTTCCCCTCGGTGTGGTGATGGGCCGGTCCAAGACCGTCTTCCGGATGCTGGAACCGACCATCAATCTCATCCGACCGATCCCGGTCACCGCGTGGGCTCCTCTCACCTTGCTGATCATCGGGTTCGGGGATCGGTCCACGGTGTTCCTGGTCTTCCTCGCGGCGTTCTTCCCACTGTTGCTGAACACCATCACCGGGGTCCAGCAGGTGCCGGAACGGTTGCTGGAGGCGTCCTCCATGCTGGGTACCCCCACCAGCCAGGCCCTCTACAAGGTGGTCCTGCCGGCCGCCATCCCCAGCATCGTCAGCGGCATGAGGGTGGCGCTGGGTCTGGCATGGGTCATCCTCGTGGTCGGAGAGACCGTCGGTATCACCACCGGACTGGGCGCTGCCATCACCCAGGCCCAGGAGCAGTCCCGCACGGACCTGATCATCGCCGGGATGATCGTCATCGGCCTGGCCGGCTTCGCAGCCGATCGCCTGCTGACCCTGGCCGTCCGCCTCGTGGTCGGCCGCCGCCCCCTCGCCACGTAGAACCAGGAGAAATCACATGAGCATGACACCTCTGGGCACCGCCGTCGACGGCACGGTGGTCCTCACCCATCTCGGCAAGCACTTCCCCGGCGCTCCCCTGCCGGCCGTGGCAGACGTCAACCTGGACATCCACAGCGGCGAGTTCGTGTGCATCGTCGGAGCCAGCGGCTGCGGGAAGTCGACGGTCCTGCGCATGGTGGCCGGCTTCGAGCAGCCCACGGACGGCACCGCACAGGTCTCCGGACGGGACGTCAACGGCCCCGGCCCAGACCGTGGTGTGGTCTTCCAGGACTACGGCCTGTTCCCCTGGCTCACGGTGACGGAGAACATCGCCTACGGTCCGAGGCAGGCCCGGTTGGCCAAGGCCGACGTGCAGGACCGCACCTCCAGGGCCCTGGAGTCCGTGGGGTTGACCCGGGTCGCGAAGTCCTTTCCACACCAGCTCTCGGGTGGCATGCAGCAGCGAGTGGCCATCGCCCGGGTCCTCGCCAACCGACCGGCCGTGATGCTGATGGACGAACCGTTCGGCGCACTCGATGCCCTGACGAGAAGCGGGATGCAACAGGAGCTGCGACGAACCCATCTCGAGGCCGGCGTGACGATCCTGTTCGTCACCCACAGCATCGAGGAGGCCGTCTTCCTGGCGGATCGGGTCGTCGTCATGGCGGGGGGATCGTCCCATGGCAATTCCGGCCATGTCCGTGAGGTCGTCCCCATCACCCTGGGTCAGGACCGTGATCCCGCCTCCGGCGAGTTCAACGAGATCAAGCGGTACATCAACGGGCTGGTCCACGCGGGGAACGAGGTCCCGGCGTAGGCTTTCCCTGGCCCCTGAATCTGACACATGTCAACCTCTTCCGCGCCCAACTTGGGAGAACCCTTCGGATCAGCGCGCGGTAGCGCCCTCACACCGCTCGGGACTTTTTTACAGGTGTAAACTTTGCTCTGAACTGCAGGGCAAGGGAGACATTGATGAGCGATCGAGTGCAGGATGGACGGTCACTGGCACCGCTGGTGGACGCGGTCACGGCGCTGCTGGACGAGGGCGTGGACCCCCACCACCTGAGCGTCACGGACGTGGTGCAGCGCGCTCGGGTCAGCAGGCCCACCTTCTACAAGTACTTCAAGGACATCCCCTCGCTGGTGAGGGAGGTCGCTCTGCAGAGGATGGAAGCCACGTTCAGCCGTGTCCCGCAGGCGGCGCTCGGCGAATCCTGGACAGCCTTCGCCCGCGGCACGTTCATGACCCTGCTGACAGATCTGGCAGAACACCGCCGCTTCTACCTCGCCGTGCTGGCGATCAGTCCGGCGATCGTCATGACCGACTTCATCACCTACCTGTCCCGCCGCCTGCTCACGTCCTCTCCCCTGGGCCCGGTCATCCACCGCAGGAAGGGACCGGACACTCCCCGGCAGCGGGCCGACTTCCTGGCCGCGGGGACCGTGTGGCTGGTCCAGCAGTGGTTGGCCACCTCCACCGAACCGCTGGAGGACGTCGAGGAGATGGTGGACCGCCTCTCCTCCCTCCTCCTGTCCAGCTCCGGTGCCACGGAACAGGAGATCGCCGCGGTCCGCTCGGCATCGCCGGCTTCCACCCCCATCCCCACACACCCGCGCACGACGCCGGCCGGCACCTCCCCGGAAAGGATCGCCTGATGGCGCCGCCACGGAACCGCAAGCCCACCTTCCAGCTCCGGAACAGCGCCGGGCCGTGGGCAGCCGCCGGCGCCCCCGACTCTTCCGCCGACGGGTCCCCACCGCAGCCCACGAAGGCCGGGGCTTCTGCGCTCCAGAAGTACGGCGCCGTGGCCTGGTTCGGTGTGATCCTGCTGGCCCTGGCCATCATCCCGTCCCTGTACTCGGGGCTGCTCACCGGTTCCAACATGGACCCGACGGGTCGCCTCGATGCGGTGCCGGCCGCCGTCGTGAACCTGGACGAGCCGGCCGCATCCCAGGGCGAGACGATCCACTTAGGTGAGGACCTGGCCGAGGAGCTGGTGCACCCGGACGAGGACACGGACAACCTGGACTGGCAGCCGATGGACGACGCCGAGGCCCAGTCGGCCCTGGAGAACGGGGACGTGCTGGCCGTGCTGACCATCCCGGAGCAGTTCTCCACGCACGCGGCCGGGTTGTCCACGGGCGAGGCGGCGGACGCGGAGCAGTCCACTCTGCGCATGCAGACCAATGACGGCGCGAACATCATCATGGGCACCATCGCGAAGACCATCGGCGAGACCGCGTCCAGCACGGTCGCCGAGGGCATCGGCGAGGAGTACGTGAAGAACGTGCTGCTGGGGTTCACCGAGGTGCATGACGGCATGCAGGAGGCCGCCGACGGCGCCGGGCAGGTGGCCGAGGGTGCGCAGGATGCCGCGAGCGGCGCCGGTGACCTGGTGGTCGGGATCGACCAGCTGGCGGACGGCTCCGTCACCGTGGACACCGGTGCCCAGCAGCTGGCCGAGGGAGCAGCCTCCGCCGACGCCGGCAGCCAGGAACTCGCCCACGGCGCCACGTCAGTGAACGACGGCGCGCAACAGCTCAGCTCGGGGCTGGGCCAGATGCGGTCCCAGACCGAGTCCCTGCCCAGCCAGACCCAGACCCTGGCGGACGGGGCCGGGAAGGTGGCGGCCGGCGTCGGGCAATTGGACCAGGGGGTCACCGCCCTCGAGGACACTGCGGGCAGCCTCTCGGGCGGAGCCGGGCAGTTCACGGCGGGAGTGGACGAGGCCGTGGCCGGTGCGCAGCAGCTGCGGGACAGCGCGGGCGCGGTGGTGACCGGCGTGCAGCAGGTCCAGGGTGATGCGGGCGCGTTGGAGGAGAGGATCGCCAACCTGCAGGCCGCCTACGGTGCGATGACCGACGAGCAGCGCCAGGCCGCCCTCGCCGAGCTGGCGGACGGTGCGGGGCAGGTGACGGCCGGCGCCGAGCAGGCCGCGGCAGGGGCGTCCACGGTGAACGAGGGGCTCGGCGGGATCGTCGGGGATTCCTCCTCCGGCTCGGGGCTGGCCGGTCTGCAGGCCCACGTGGACCAGCTCGGCTCCGCAGCGTCCACGGCCGCCGCCACGGTCTCCGAGGTGGCGGACAACATCCACACCCTCTCGGACGGCGCCGACCAGGTGGCCGCGGGGGCCCAGGCCCTGGCGGACAGCTCCGGCACGCTGAGGGACGGGATCTCCACGGCGGCCACCGGCGCGCAGACCCTGGCCGATGGCACCTCGCAGCTGAGCGACGGCGCCGGCCAGCTGGCCGCCCGGATGCCGGCGCTGGCCTCCGGTGCGCAAGAGCTGGCCGCGGGCAGTTCCGAGCTGTCCTCCGGACTGGCCACTGCCGATGACGGTTCGCGCGAGCTTGCCTCCGGGCTGGGGGACCTGTCCGATGGCTCCGGCCAGCTGTTCACTTCCCTGCGGGACGGGACGGCGGACGTGCCGAGCTACACGGACCAGGACGCCTCGAGCATCGGCTCCGTGGCCGCCCTGCCGGTGAGCGCGGACCTGGAACGCACCAACGAGGTCCCCTCCTACGGCTACGGCCTGGCCCCGTACTTCATGGCCCTGGCCCTGTGGGTGGGCGCGCTGGGGTACTTCCTGATGCGCCCGGCCGTCCGCGAGACCATGATCGCCGAGCGCAAGCCGCTGTGGCGGGTGCTGCTGCGCTCGGCCGCTTTGCCCGCGCTGATGGGCGTGGCGCAGTCCCTGGTGATGGTCTCGGTGCTGGTCTTCGGCCTGGACCTGACGCCGGTGAACCCCTGGGGGCTGGCAGGCTTCGCCGTGCTGACCTCGGTGACCTTCATGGCCATCAACCAGGCGCTGATCGCCTTGCTGGGCCCGCCCGGGCGCTTCTTCGCCCTGATGCTGATCGTGCTGCAGCTCTCGGCCGCCGGCGGCACCTATCCCGTCCAGACCGCACCCGCGTTCTTCCAGGCGATCCACCCCTGGCTGCCGATGACCTACGCCGTGGAGTCCTTCCGTTCCCTCATTGCCGGTGGATCCATCGGTGTGGACCACGGGATCACGGTGATGCTGATCTGGATGGGCGTCGCGGTGGCGATGCTGGTGGTGGCCGTGGCGCTCCAGGGCATCAAGGCACGCCAGGCCACCTCCGGCACGGACCGGCCCGAGGTGCGGACCGCGGTGGCCACGGCGTAGCCCGCTCTCAGCGGTGCCCCGCCAGGGCCGCCGTGGAGAGCGCGGGCAGCCCCAGGTGCCCGCGCAGGGTGGTGGACTCGTACTCGTTGCGGAAGACCCCCCGCCGGCGCAGCTCCGGCACCACGTGGTCCACGAAGATCTCCGCCCCGGAGGGGAAGGTGTCCGGCATGATGTTGAAACCGTCCCCGGCCCCGGCCTGGAACCACTCCGTGAGCGTGGCCGCGATCTGCTCCGGTGTGCCGATGGCGAGCCGGTGACCACTGCGGATCCGCTGGGTGAGCTGCCGAGGTGTCAGGTTCTCCCGGCGGGCGAGGTTGAGCTGTGCCTCGAGGAAGCCGTGGCTGGTCCTCACCGAGTCACTGGGTTTCGGGAACTTCTCCCAGGGCAGGGGCCGGTCCAGGTCGAGCTCCCGAGCGTCGATGCCGAGGCGCCCGGCGATCAGACCGAGTTCCTGGTCCAGGGACAGGTACGAGTCGAGCTCGTCCGCCTTGCGGTGAGCCTCCTCCTCGGTGGAGCCGATCACGGTGGAGAGACCCGGCATGATCCTCAGGGTCTCGGGGTCGCGCCCGAAGGCCGCGGCGCGCCGCTTCATGTCCCGGGCGAAGGCGATCCCGTCCTCGAGGGTCGTCTGGGTGGTGAAGATGGCGTCGGCGTGCTTCGCACCGAGATTCCGGCCGCCCTCGGACGCGCCGGCCTGGACGATCACCGGCCGGCCCTGTGGCGTGTGCGGGAGCGTTCCGGCCCCCTCCACGGAGAAGAACTCCCCCCGGTGCCCCACCGGGTGCACCAGGTCCTGGGTGCCGTCCCCCCGTTCCACGGCCTCCGGATCCCAGCTCCCCCAGAGCCGGGTCACCACCTCGACGAACTCGTCGGCGCGGCGGTATCGATCGGAGTGGAACGCGGCCCCGTCCTGGCCGAAGTTCCGGGCGGCCGCATCACCGGCGGTGGTGACGGCGTTCCAGGCCGCCCGGCCGCCGCTGATGTGGTCCAGGGAGGAGATCCTGCGGGCCAGGTTGTAGGGGTGGTTGTAGGACGTGGAGGCGGTGGCGATCACCCCGATCCGTTCGGTCGCCGCGGCTACGGCCGTCAGCAGGACGATGGGGTCCAGCTTCCCAGTGGGTTGGGCGGGGTCCCCCTGGAAGGCGGGGCCGTCGGCCAGGAAGACCGCATCGAGGGCGCCTCGTTCGGAGATCTTGGCGATGGTGGTGAAGTACTCGACATCCGTGGTGGCGGAGGCGGGCACCTCCCCGAACTGGCGGGCGGCCGCGTGACCGCCCAGCCCCAGGACGTTCATGCCGATACTCATCTGTTGTGGACGGTGGGTCATCGGGCATCCTCTCGGGTGGGGTGGGGCACGGCGTCGATCAGCGCGCGCGTGTAGGACTGTGTTGACTCCTCGAAGACCTGGCGGACCGGACCGGACTCCACGAGCGCACCGCGCTCGAGCACCGTGACCGTGTCGGCCACCTGCCGGATCAGGCTCAGGTCGTGGGAGATCAACAGGAACGTCAGGCCGTACTGCTCTCGGAGGTCGAAGAGCAGGTCCACGATCTGCGCCTGGACGGTGACGTCCAGCGCGGAGGTCGGCTCGTCCAGCACGAGGACCGAGGGCGAGAGGACGAGGGCCCGGGAGATGGCCACCCGCTGGCGTTGGCCGCCGGACAGCTGGCTGGCCTTGCGCCGCCAGAGCTCGCGACCGATGCCCACACGGTCGAGCATTCTCCGGGCCTCCTCCAGCGCCGACCGGCGATCGAGGCCGCGGATCCGTAGGGGCTCGGCCACCAGCCCCTCCACGGGGATACGGGGGTTCAGGGCGGAGAGCGGGTTCTGGTAGACGAGTTGCAGCCGTTCCGGGGAGGCGTTCACCACCGGAGGCGTCCTCTCCAGCTGCTCGCCGAACACCTCGACCGTCCCCTGGTCGAACCCGGTCAGGCCGGCGACGATGCGAGCGATCGTGGTCTTGCCCGATCCTGATTCGCCGACCAGTGCGTGGATCTCCCCCGCCGCCACTTCGAAGCCGACGCTGTCCACGGCCCGGACGCCGGGCACGAAGGACCTGGACAGGCCGCGGACGCTGATCGCCCGCGCCGCGGGATCACGGCGGGCGGCGGACTCCTGCAGCCGGACCGCGTACTTGTCCGGGTTGAGGGCGGGCACGTCGGAGAACAGCTGGCGGGTGTACTCGGAGACAGGACGGTGCAGGACCTCATCCACCCGGCCCTGCTCAACAACGCGTCCGTGCCGGAGCACCACCACGCTGTCCGCCCGCTCCGCCGCCAGAGACAGGTCATGGGTCACGAGGATCAGTGTCAGGGAGAACTCGCGTTGCAGGGAGGTGAGCAGGTCCAGGATTCTCTTCTGCACCGTGACGTCCAGCGCGGAGGTCGGCTCGTCTGCGATCAGGACCTGGGGCCGGCCTGCGAGGGCGCTGGCGATCAGCACCCGCTGGAGCTGACCGCCGGACAGCTCGTGCGGATAGGACCGGTAGCGGTGCGCGGCGTCGAGGATGCCCACGTGCTCCAGCAGTTCCAGGGCCGCGTCGGCGGCCTCGGCGGAGCCCACGCCGCGGGCCTGTGCCACGGACTCCGCGATCTGTTGGCCCACGGACATCAGGGGGTCCAGGGAACCCAGGGGATCCTGGGGGACGTAGCCGAGAACGGTACCCCGCAGCGGCCGCCACTGCCGGTCCGTCAGGGAGGTCACCTCCCGGCCGTTCAGCGTCAGCCGCCCGGCCTCGATCCTGCCGTTGTCCGGCAGCAACCCCGCCAGCGCGGAGACCACGGAGCTTTTGCCGGAGCCGGACTCGCCCACCAGGGCGACGGTCTCTCCGCGGGGGACCGCGAAGGACACGTCCTCCACGCCGGTGGTGCGTCCCTGGCGCGAGACGTACGTCAGATGCAGGCCGCTGACCTCGGCGGCGATCGGCCCCGAGGCCGCCGCTTCGTCAAGCCCCTCCACTGGGGAACTGGGCCGGGTGGTGGTGAGCGTCATCAGGAGAATTCCTTTCTGAGCCGCGCCGCGAGGCGCTGCAGGTGGGACAGCGAGAGGACGGTCAGGACGATGGCGAGCCCGGGACCGATCAGCAGCCAGGGGGCGGACATCACGTACTGCCTCCCCTCGGAGACGAGCAGGCCCCACTCCGGTTGCGGCGGCACCGCTCCGAAGCCGAGGAAGCTCAGGGCGGAGATCCAGATGATGGCCCCGCCGAATTGCAGAGGGATCAGCGTGAGGACGGGCCCCAGGGAGTTCGGCAGGATGTGATGGATGAGTGTGCGGGTGCGGCCCGAGCCCTGGTGCTGCGCGGCCTCCACGAACGCCGAGTTCCGGATCCGCAGGACCTCCGAGCGGGTGATGCGGGCGAAGTTCGCGATCGAGGAGATTCCCACGGCAATGGCCGCGTTGATCGCCCCGAAGCCGAGCGCCACGATGATCACCATGGACAGCAGGAGTCCCGGAACGGACAGCAACACGTCCACGATCCGGCTCACCAGGGCGTCCACCCAGCCACCGAGGTACCCGGCCACGAGACCGAGGAGGATCCCCCCGGCCAGGCCCACGGAGACGGCCACGGCCGACGCCGAGAACGTGGTGGTGGTCCCGAAGACCAGCCGGGAGGCCAGGTCCCGGCCGAGGTAGTCGGTACCGAGCGGATGGGCGGCCCCCGGCGCCTCGAGGATCTGGCCCGCCCCCGCGTCCAGGGGATCGTAGGCGGTCAGCAGCGCGGGTGCGGCGACGGCGAGCAGCAACGCCAGGACGAAGAGCCCGGCGAGCCAGTCAGCGGTCCGCATGCTGCGCACCACCGCCCGGACCCGCCGTCGGCCGTCCGGTCCCGGGGCCGGACGGGGGCCACCGTCCGGTGACGGGGCTCCACCGTCCTGCGGAGCGAGGGCTGCGGGGGTCGGCAGGGTGCTGGTCATGATGATCCTTTCCGCACACGGAGCCGCCGCCCCCGCGCCGGATGCTGGGCCACCCGGGACTCCGTGATCACGATGCGGGGGTCGATCAAGGGGTAGATGAGGTCGGCGATCAGGTTGACCACCGAGTACAACGCGGCCACGAACAGCACCACGGCCAGGACCACGGGTGAGTCCTGTGAGCGCACGGCCTGTTCCGTCACCAGGCCGAGCCCCGCCCGGTTGAAGACGGACTCCACAATCACCGAGCCGGCGATCAGGTCCGCGATCGTGAGGGCGAGCAGGGTCAGCGCCGGGATGGAGCCGTTGCGCAGTAGGTGCCGGCCGATGATCTGCGCGCGTGACAGGCCCTTGGCCTTGAGCACCTTGACGAAAGGCTGGTCGTTCGCCTCGCCGAGTCCCTGGATCAGCACCTGCGTGACGGAGGGGCTCACCGCGATCCCGAGGGTCAACGCCGGCAGGATCAGCCCCGCGGGACCGTCGGTATCCAGGGCGGAGACCCAACCAAGCTGGTACGAGAAGATCTGCAGCAGGAAGAGCCCCACGAGGAAGCTCGGGGTGGAGAGCGCCAGCGAGGGGTAGACCGTGAGGACGGCCCGCACGGCCGCGGAGCGGCTGAACACGGCGAACACGGCCACCAGCGCGGCGATGAGAACGGCAATCCCGAAGGCCACGAGCGCCAGCAGCAGCGTTGAACCGATGCCCTGGGCGAAGAGGTCGCCCACGGCGCGGCCGGTGCCCAGCGAATAGCCGAGGTCCCCCTGGAAGAGCCGTCCGAGGGTGATGAAGAACTGCTCCACGGCGGACTGGTCCAGGTTGTAGTACTCGATGATGACCTGGGCTTGTTCCGGTGGAACCGGGTTCTGCGGGTTCTCCAGGCGGTTGCGGACCGGGTCCCCGGGCAGCGCGAAGAGCACCCAGTAGGTCAGCAGGTAGACCAGGGCCACCACCAGCAGTGCGTGCCCGGCTCGCCCGGCCACATACCGCCTCATTCCCTGCCCGACGCGCGGTCGCCCCGGTCGCTGCGGTGAGGCGGCGGTTCCGGGCGTCCTGGCATCATTCCCCGGGGAGACGGTGCTTTCCCGCGCGGCCTGGTGCGTCCGGACCCCGGCCGTCACTTCTCCTCCGTCCAGGCCCCGTAGAACAGCGGGCGGGCCTCGGCGCTGAAACCGAAGTCGTGGACGGTGGGCTGCACCGCGAAGATCTGGGAGTCCTTGATCAGCGGCACGGTGTAGGCCTCATCGATCACGTGGTCTTGGAGTTCTCCGAGGATCTCCTCGCGTGCGGCGGCGTCGGTCTCCGTGGCCTGGGCCTCGAAGAGCTCCTCCAGTCTCGCGTCCCCGGAGGGCAGCGCGAATCCGTTGGTCCCCTCCGGGTCCCAGGACGTCCTCAGGGTCGCCCACGGTGCCGGGTAGGGCCATCCGGAGCGCGTGGCCGCCACGTCCTCCGCGGCGTAGGCGGCCGAGACCTGCGAGTAGTCCGCATCCCTCAGCTCGAGGTTGATGCCCAGCTCCTTCAGTTGGGCCTGCACCAACTGGTACAGCGGCCGGGCGGTGCTGTCATAGACGTCGATCACCGTCACCAGATGCAGCTGCTGGCCGTCCTTGACCCGGTACCCCTCGGCGTCACGCTCGGTATAGCCGGCCTCGTCCAGGAGGGCGTTGGCGTGGTCCGGATCGTACTGAAGTTTCTCGCTCTGGTCCTTGAACCCGAAGGCGTCCTGGGTGACGATGCTCTGGGCCACGTCCCAGTTCTCCGTGTAGAGGTCCTCGATGATGCGCTCGCGGTCGATCCCGTTCTGGATCGCCTGCCGCACCCTGACGTCCTGCAGGGCGGGGATCTGCTGCTTGAGGACCCACTGGTTGGTGGCCCCGAGTCCCTGCGCGGAGATGATCTGGGCCCCCTGCTCCGCGAGCTGGGTCTCGTCACTGGGCTGGATGTAGCGGATGGCGTCCGCCTGCCCCGAACGGAACGTGCCGATGCGCACGGTGTCGTCCGTGACGGCGCGGACCACCACCTTGTCCAGGTAGGCCTCCCCCTCTTGGCCGACGCCCTCGGGCGCCCAGTCATAGCCCTCGCGCTGGGCGAAGACGATCTCCTCGCCGTACGTCTCGCTCTCCACCACAAAGGGGCCGCTGCCGATGAGCCCCGTGATCTGCTGCTGCTCCTCCAGCGAGGCCTCGATGGTGGCATCAGCGACCAGGGAGGCGGACCAGCCCGAGAGGACGTCGAGGAACTCTGCGTACGGGTGCTCCAGGACCACCGTCACGGTGTCCCCCTCGGCCGTCACTGATTCGACCGCCGGGAACTGGTTGTTCGCTTGAATGCCCTTGGCCTCGTCCCCTTCCGCCTGCCACTGGAGGTTGCGCTGCACGCTCGCCGCGTCCAGAGGCGTCCCGTCCGAGTAGGTCACGCCGGGACGGATGGTGAACTCGTAGGTCAGGCCGTCCTCGGAGACCTCCCAGGACTCGGCGATGTAGGGGGCCAGCTCCCCGGTCTCCGGGTCCTTCCAGATGAGCCGGTCGGTGACGTTCTCCACGTAGGCGCTGTCCTGCCAGGTCCCGGCGCCCTGCAGCTGGGTGGACCGGGACGCCTCGGCGTCGAGGTAGGTCAGGGTTCCTCCCTGCTTCTCCACAGGCCCGGTGGAGGCCGTCTGGCCGGCCGGGCTGCAGGCGGCCAAGGTCAGGGCCAGGGGTGTCACGGCCAGCCACAGCGCGGTCCGGCGAGTTCTTCTGGCGGGATGGTTCTGGATGGTCATGACTGGTTCTCCCCGGTGATGGTGGGTTTGCGTGCTTCGATGAGGTGCCGTGTCGAATGGGTGATGAACGGCCCGTGCGTCTGGATGCGGTCATGCAGGTCCCGGAGCCGGCCGCGGTATCCCGCCACGGTGAATCCGGGCACCCACCAGATGACCTTGCGCAGGAGGTAGACCACGGCGGCCACGTCATGGATCTCGATCCGCAATCTCGCTGACTCGAGGTTGACGATGTTCAGTCCCGCGGCCCGTGCGGCAGCAGTCTCCTCGTCGGGGTGCCGCGCCTGGCGGGCTACGGGCAGGGGGCCGAGGAAGAACTCGATGAGTTCGAACGCGCTGGCCGGGCCCACGTGCTGCGCCAGGTAGGTGCCCTCCGGCGTCAGGACCCGGGCGATCTCGTCCCACCAGATGGTCGCGGGGTGCCGGCTGGAGACCAGGTCGAAGGCGGCGTCGGCGAAGGGCAACGGCGGTTCGTCCGGGTCTGCCACCACCACCACGCCACGGGGGTGGAGCCGTGCGCTGGCCCGCGCGAGGTTCGGCGCCCAGGACTCCGTGGCCACGGCGGTCGGCGGGAACGCCTCAGCCTGGGCCAGGACCTCCCCGCCGCCGGTCTGGATGTCCAGAGAGGCGGAGGCGTCCCGGAGCCGGCGGGCCAGGCGGCCGGCGTACCCCCACGGGGGGCGTTCCTCGGTGGCCCGGCCCTCCAGCCAGGAGAAGTTCCACCCGGTCACGTCGGCGGAGGCGCCGGCCTCGAGGAGGTCCTCGAAGGTGTCAGTCATGGTCCGCGTCCTCCTGTTCGGCCTGCCCGTCCCGGCCCGTCGCCGGACCCTGACCACCCCAGAGAGCGAACTCGCCGGTCAGCAGATACTCGCCGACCGCCCGCGCCCGGTATTTCGCCGGGTTGTGGCTGGCGATGGTTCGGGCATTGCGCCAGTGCCGGTCCAAGCCCCGGACGGTGCTCGTGGCCGAGGCCCCGCCGACCTCGAAGATCTCGGTGGTGACCCGCTGCACCAGCTCGAGCACCACCAGTTGCGCCTGGAACACGTCGCGAGCCAGCCGCTGGGATTCCTTGGTCAGAAGATCCGTACTGGCCCCCTCCAGGGTGCCGTCAGCGGCCTTCCGCGCATAGGCGTCCAGCGCCGCCGACTGACTCAGCACGATCAACCGGGCCGCATGCGCCTTGGCGGCCACCTCGCCGACCACGGTCTGGACCACGTCCTGATCCCGGGGCGCCAGCTCACCCCGGTGGGCAAACGTCCGGCGGCGAGGGCGGACGTAGTCCACCGCGTCCTCCACCGCCGCCTGGGCCACGCCCGCGGCCACCAGGAGCAGGATCATCTGGAAGAGTCCGACCACGAACCCGGAATGCGGATCATCGGCGTCGAAGGCCCGGACGTCCCGGGGGTCCACGGGCACCTCGGAGAGGGTGAGGCCCCCGCTCGCGGTCAGCTGCTGGCCGAATCCGTCCCAGTCGTCCGCCACCCGCACCCCGTGGTGGGAGGCGTCCACCAGTACCGAATGCCGGGTGTCTCCGTGGACGGCGGAGAGGGAGATCCAGTCCGCGTAGATGCTGCCGGTGGTGTAGTACTTCGTCCCCGTGACGGTCCACTGCCCGCCGCGCTGCTCCAGCCGGGTGGTGATCTCGGATAGCTCCTGGCGCTCCGACGCGGCATTGCCGATCAGCGCCCCCGCGCCGATCCGGCGCAGCCACTGATCGCGGTGATCCCCGGGGGGTCTCAACAACAGCCGCTCCAGGAAGGCGATGTGCCCGCGGAAGAGGTGGGCCACGTTCGAATCGGCCGCGGCCAGGTCCACCAACAGTGCGGCGAAGTCGCTCAACCCCACGCCCCGGCCCCCGAACTCCGGTGGAACCCGCAAGGCGGTGAAGCCGCTGACCTTGAGCTCCTCCACCACCAGGAACGGCAGATCTCGAGTGCGCTCACGCTCTACAGCACCCGCACGGATGCGGGAGAAGAGCGGTGCGAACTCCGCCCGGAGCGCTTCGGTGCTCGTGCGCGCCGGGGTCGGTGAAACAGTGGTCATGGCTGCCCTCTCGGATGGCCGCGCCGGGCAGCGATCATCCAGGGATGTCTTCAGCCGGCTGCACTTGCCGGTCACCGCTGCGGGCCGGCCGAATCATCACCTGGTGCACCCCACTACAGCGAGAGGGTTGCAGTCCGGCCAGCCAGGGCTTCCCACCGGAACTCGTGATTCTGGGAACGAGGCTACGAACTCACGGTCCTGTCCGCATCACCTGATTAATCTGACGACTTCTACGCTCCGGTGTGCGCGAAGACCGCCGAGACCACGCCATAGGTCGTCATGGGAGGTCATCTCCTCATGACCTGGCCTGCCACGTCGTCCGAAACCGGCCAGGCTGAGCCCTCAGCCCTCGGCCTCCTGGCGCGAGGCCCGCGCCAGCCGTTCGACGAGCTCGTCTGGGATCGGCTTGCGGGGCGAGAAGGTGATGCCGGTCTTGGTCGCCTTGAGGCCGGCGGCCGCGATGTCATCGGCATGTGCGGAGAGGGCGCCCGGCAGGAGATACAGCCCGCCCTGCTTGCTGAACGCCGCATAGCTCGCCACGACGGTGCCACCGATGCTGAACCCCGGCATGTTGTAGGCCACCATCTCCTCCGCCTCAGGCAGGGTGCGGGCCAGGATCGCGCGCAGGCGCTGCAACTCCGGCCGGAACGGCTCGGGCGCCGCTGCGATGTAGGCGTCGTGGTCCGCGATCGTCGTCATGGGCGTGCCTCGCTTCTGGTGTTGTCGGTGGTCCAGATTCTCGTTCCCGGGATCCCGAGCCGTCCATGGTCCTTGGGCCGAAGGACCGCCCGGGCCACACCTGACTGGCCGCTCCGGATCGGTCCCCTGCGCCGGACCCTGCCCGGCGATAATGATCGCATGCCTTCCGCTGACGAGCTCCTGGGTGCACGCGCCGCCACCGTACTGACCCGTTCCATCCAGCAGGTCGTGCCGGGGACGGACCTGCATTCGTTGCCCCGAGCCGCGGAGTCGCTCGACGGCCTCGCCCTCCGCGAGCGCGCGGACCTCCTGCGGGAGGCCCTTCTGGCCGACCTCCCGGGCGACTACCAGTCGCTCGCCCACGTCATCCGTCAGGCGCGAAACAGCACACCGGATTTCGCCGGCTGGCTCATCTGGCCGGTCACGGGTGCGGTCCCCGCCCGGGCCGTCCAGGAGAACACCGCAGCAGCGTTTACGGATGCCATGGCCCTCCTGGCAGAACTCACGGGCCGGCTCACCTCGGAGTTCTCCCTCCGCACCCTCCTGCGTCACGACCTGGACCGCGGACTGGCGATCATCGCCGGTTGGACGGATTCCGCGGACGAGCACATCAGACGCCTGGCCAGTGAGGGCACCCGCCCCTACCTCCCCTGGGCGGTGCGCGTCCCGGCCATCACCGCTCATCCCGGCGTGACCGTGCCCCTCCTCGAGACTCTGTACCGGGATCCCAGTGAGTACGTCCGGCGTTCGGTGTCCAACCACCTCAACGACCTCAGTCGGGATGCCCCGGACCTCGTCGTCTCGACGGCACAGCGGTGGCTGGCGAACCCTGGGCCGCAGACGTCTGCCCTCGTCCGCCACGGTCTGCGCACCCTCCTCAAGAACGGCCACCCGGGTGCACTGGAACTGCTCGGTTTCGGGCCCGTGTGCGTCGACATCGACGGGCCGCATCTCACCGCGGACCGGGTGCCGTGGGGCGGAGAGGTCCGCTTCACCGCGGTGTTGCGCAACGTCGGTCCGGAGCCCGCTCGTCTCGCCATCGACTACGTGGTCCACCATCGCAAGGCCAACAGCACCCTCAGCACCAAGGTCTTCAAGCTGACCACCCGGACCCTCCAGCCCGGAGAGGAGATGGCCGTCACTCGGACGCACTCCTTCCGGGCGATCACCACCCGCCGCTACCACCCCGGCGGCCACGCGGTCGCCCTGCAGGTCAACGGGATCTCCACCGTTCCGGTGCCCTTCGAACTGTTACCCGCGGATCAGGCCCTCAGCCTCTCTTGAGGACCCGGATCGCCAGCTGGACCCGGTTCTCCACGCCCAGCTTGTCAAAGATCCGCCCGATGTGGGTCTTCACGGTCGGTACGGAGAGGAACAGCTCCCCGGCGACCTCCGTGTTCGTCAGCCCGTCAGCCACCCTGACGGCCACGTCCCGTTCGCGCGGGCTGAGGCCCTCCAATGGGTCCGTCACGGGCCGACGTCGGCCCTGCCGGGTCGCGAACGTCACGAGCCGGGCGAGGACGGTCGGGGAGACGGCCATCGTGCCGTCCGCCGCCCGGCGGACCGCAGTCACCAGGTCTTCGGGTGGCGTGTCTTTGAGCAGGAACCCGACGGCCCCGGCTTCCAGGGCGTCGAGGATGAAATCATCGGTGTCGTAGGCCGTCAGGACGAGGACCTGCGGCGGGTCGACGGCGGTCCGCAACCGCCGGGTCGCCTCGATGCCATCGCACCGCGGCATCCGGATGTCCATGAGGACCACGTCCGCCCGCAGGTTCGCGGCCAGCACCACGGCCTCTTCGCCGTCGGCGGCCTCACCGACGATCGTCACCTCGGGGTCACCCTCGAGGATCAACCGCAGCCCGGCGCGCATCAGGGACTCGTCATCGGCAATCAGGACGCGGATCGGTGAACTCACCTCTGCCATGGCAACCAGGCCTCCACGGTGAAACTACCCGCCGCCGCCTGGACTCGGACACTGCCGTCCAGCAGTTCGAAGCGCTCGCGCAGTCCGATCAGCCCATAGCCGCCGCTGCCATCGGAGACGGCGTGGGCGGGGACGGGGTTGCTGGCGATCAGGGTGATGCCTTCGCCGCGGACCCCGGTGAGCGTGAGCCGGACGGGACCGTGTGGCGCGTGCGTCCGTGCGTTGGTCAGACATTCCTGACCGAACCGGAAGACGGCGCGGGAGACCACCTCCGGAAGTGCCTCGCCGTCATCGGCTTCCAGCAGCCCGGAGGTGGTGAACTCGACCGGAGTGCCGAGTTCACGCGTCGTGGCCACGAGGCCCTCAAGGGCGGCGAGGGTCGCGTCCGGGGAGGCGGGGTGGTCCTCCTCCCGGAGCACGCTCAGCACGGTCCGTAGTTCCCGTGACGCCGTCCTCGCCGTCTCCCGCACCAATCCAGCCGTGCGGTGCAGGGTCTCGGCGTCCAGGTCCGTGCGGTATTCCAGGGCGCCGGCATGCAGGGAGATCAGGCTGAGGCGGTGCGAGAGGCTGTCGTGCATCTCCCGGGCGATCCGGGTGCGCTCGGCGGCGCGCACCTGCTCGGCGTGGGCCTCTCGCTCACGGCGGGCCGTGACCGCCTCCTGGCGCAGGGAGCGGATCAGTGCCCGCCGGCCGCGACGCACCGATCCCACCAACCAGCAGACACCGCACACCGCCACGGCGAGGAGCAGCACCATCCACACTGAGGCGGACGGATCAGGCTCCGCGACGGAGGCGTTGAGGACCGCTGCCGCGAGGAACACGCCGGCGGCCACGCCGAACCACCAGGGCCGGCGTCGGGCGGCGAAGGAGACCAGGACGATGACCTGGGCTGGTGCCGCCAAACTGGACACGGTGGCGGTCGCGATCACGGCTACACCGGCCGCGAGCGCCCAGCCGCTGTCCACGCCTGGGCGTGCCGTGGTTGCGGCAGAACCGGCGGCCGGGGCGCCCTGGGCCTCCGGGCCGGCGTCGAACCCTGCCGCTGGGGCAACCGGGGCCGAGAACAACGCATCGGCCCAGGGCCGGAGCGCGAAGGGCAGGATGGCCACGGCCAGCAATCCGAAGAGGAGGTCGCCGAACATCACCAGGGAGAGGCGGACGGCCTCAAGGGAGGACAGGGTCCCCGGGTCCTCTGGCAGCATGCTGCCGCGGACCACGGCGAACACGAGGAGCCCCGCCACCAGGGCCCCCAGCGTGGTCCCGGCGGCGTACCACCCCGGTCGGCGAATCCATCTCAGCACCTCGTCAGCCTACGGGTCAGTCACCGGGCCGGATGTCGTCCAAAGGGATGAATCTGGGTCGGCCGAGCGGACCGAGAAGACCAGACCGCCGGCTGATCACGGACGTGGTCATCAACCTCAGAGGTCACGCGGTGACGCGCTCGACGAGGATGCCGTCGTCGTCGGCGTAGAGCAGGGCCCCGGGATGGAACTCGACATCATCGATCGTGACCACCACATCGGTCTCACCGGTTCCGGCCTTGGCGCTCTTCCGGGGATTGCTGCCGAGTGCCTTGATGCCCAGGGCCGTTTCCGCCAGCTCGTGCCGGTCGCGCACGGCGCCATAGACCACGACGCCGGCCCAGCCCTGATCGGCCAGGGACTGGGCCATGGACCCGCCGAGCAGTTCACTGTCCAGGGTGCCCCCGCCGTCGACCACGAGGACCGCCCCCTCGCCGGGGGTGGTGATGAGGCGCTTCAGGAGGCCGTTGTCCTGGAAGCACCGCAGGGTCCGGACGGGGCCGTGGAACTGCCGGCGCCCGCCGAGGTTCTCGAGCCGCGTCGTCAACGAGGCCAACTCTTCGCCGCGCTCGTCGTAGACGTCGGAGGTCCGGATCACCGCGGCCGGTGTGGTGGTGCTGGTCATGGATATGCCTCTCAGTGGGTGACCGGCTCGGCGCCGGCGTGGGACAGGATGGTCGGGATGACCCCGCCGGCCCGGAGCAGGCCGGTCTCGAAGTCGGTCTCCACGGCGATGCGGGCCTCGAACCGTTCGGTTCCTGCCGCGCCCGCCGCGTCCTCCCCGAGGATGGTGACGGGAACCGTGGCCCCCGGAGCGACGCTGTGTGCCGGGGCGTCCACGTGCAACTGTTCCCCCGGACGCAGTTCGGACAGCCGTTCCCGCCACTCGTCGGGGACCAGTAGCGGCAGAATGCCCATGCCGATCAGGTTCGAACGGTGGATCCGTTCGTAGCTGGACGCCAGCACGGCCCGCACGCCCAGCAGGCGTTGAACCTTGGCAGCCCAGTCCCGGGAGGATCCCATCCCGTACCGGTCGCCGGCGACGACGACGACCGGATCACCATCCGCTGAATAGCGCCCGGCCGCGTCCCAGATGCTCATCAGCTCACCGCTGGGCCCGTGCACGGTGTGTGCCGTCGGACCTCCGGGCGTCAGCGCGTTGCGGACCGACTTGGCGTAGTAGGCGCCCCGGGCCATCACCTCCCAGTTGCCGCGCCGCGAGGCGAAGACGTTCAGGTCCTTCCGGTCTTCGCCCTGCCCGACCAGGAAATCGGCGATGAAGCTGTCTTGCGGGATGGCGCTGGCCGGGGAGATGTGGTCGGTGGTGATGTCATCGCCCAGCACCAGGAGCGGATGGGCGGCATAGCGGCCCAGGAGCGTCCCCTGCCCCGGTGCGGCGAAGGGCGGTGGGCGCAGCATGGTGGAGTCCTCGTCCCAGGGGAACAGTGGACCCGTCGGCGCCTCGATCTCCTCCCAGAGCCGGTACCGGGAGGCGGCACGGAAGTCACGGGCGAAGTCGGACGGGTCCACGGCGTCGGCCAGGACCCGGTCGATCTCCTCGGCGCTCGGCCACAGGTCGGACAGGTAGATCTTCATGCCATCGGCGGCGACACCCAGTGGCTCGCTGGCCACGTCCCAGTGGGCGTCACCGGCCAGCCCGTAGGCGACGACCATGGGCGGGCTCAGGAGGAATCCCAGGTCCAGGTCTGGGTGGACGCGGCCGGGGAAGTTCCTGTTGCCGGAGAGGATCGCCACCGGCTGCACGAGCCCGTTGGCCCGTGCCTGCTCGACCTGCGGAGTGAGGGATCCGGAGTTGCCGATGCAGGTGGCGCAACCGAATCCGACGATGTCGAATCCGACGGCGCTGAGATCCTCGGAGAGCCCGGCGCGTTTCAGATAGCTCGCCGCAGCCGGAGAGCCTGGCGCCAGGGAGGTCTTGACCCACTCCGGCGGACGCAGTCCGTGCTGCCGGGCACGGCGCGCCAGGAGTCCGGCGGCGATCAGGAGTCGCGGGTCGGTGGTGTTGGTGCAGCTGGTGATGGAGGCCAGAGCCACCGGGAACAACGGCAACGCCGTGTCCGGGGCGACGCTCGCGCGAGCCGAGCCGGCGTCGGCCCGGGCCGCCTCGGCGGGGAGCTGGGTCACGTCGGCAGGGAGCCGGGGCGGCTCGGTCGCGGCTTCCCGGTCGAGGGCGGCGGGGATCCCGCTGACCGGCAACAGGTCCTGCGGCCGCCGGGGGCCGGCAGCTGAGGTCTGAATGTTCGAGAGGTTGATCTCCACCGTGCGGGTGTACTCGGGCTCGGAGTCCGGTTCGAACCAGAGTCCAGTTGCCTGCGCGACCGTCCGGACCATCTCGATGTGGTCGGAGCTGCGCCCGGTGGACTGCAGGTAGGCCAGGGTGTGGTCGTCAATAGGGAAGTACCCGGTGGTGGCTCCGTACTCGGGTGCCATGTTGGCCACCACGGCCCGCTCCCCCACGGTCAGGGTGGCCACGCCGGGACCGAAGAACTCCACGAACTCCGCGGTCACGCCGAGCTGGCGGAGACGATGCGTGACGGTCAGGGCGAAGTCGGTCGCCAGCGCCCCGGGGCCGAGGGACCCGGTCAGCCGCACTCCGACCACGTCCGGGATCCTCAGGGTGGTGGGCATGCCGAACATCACCGTCTCGGCCTCCAGACCTCCCACTCCCCAGCCGAGGACACCGAGGCCGTTGATCATGGGGGTATGCGAGTCGGTCCCGAGCATCTGGTCCGGGATCACCCATTCGACGCCGTCACGTACCTCGGTGGTGACCACCGTCGCCAACTGCTCCAGGTTGATGGTGTGCATGATCCCGGTCCCCGGCGGATTGATGTGCAGGCCGTCCATCTCGGCAGATGACCATTTCAGGAACCGGTACCGCTCCCGGTTGCGCCGGATCTCCTCGCGGATGTTCACCGCCGGGGCATCCGGACGGCCGAAGGCCTCGACCGCCAGGGAGTGGTCCACGGAGACCTCCACCGGCAGGACCGGACTGATCCGTGTGGGGTCACCGCCACTGGCCGAGATCGCGTCCCGCATGGCAGCCATGTCCACCAGGGCCGGCGTGGACGTCGTATCGTGCATCAGCAGGCGTCCCGGACTGAAGTGGATCTCGTGCTCGCTGGTGTGCTGGTGAATCCACCCTCGCAGCGAGCCCAGCATCCGGTCACGGTCGGGGCCCTGCACGCAGCGGCCCACGTTCTCCGCCAGCAGGCGCAACACCACTGGCCAGCGCCGGAAGCCCGGCCCCAAGGTCTGACTCGCGAAGAGAGCGGAATGCGGGCGACCCTTCACCATGACCGTACCGGCCTGGCTTGGGGTCGTACGGCCAACAGCTTCAGTGCTCACGAGACCTCCTGGAATGGTTACAGCTTATAACCTGCAATCTAGTGTACCTGCTCCTATACTGAGTTCACCATCCAGCCCACCCGAGGAGCCCCATGGCTGCGCCCCGCGGCAGCGTGTTCACCAAGAACGACTACGCCTATGTGGAACTGCGCGACCGGATTCTCACCGGCGTGCTCCCCGCCGGCTCCGTGCTGCCCCAGGGGCGCCTCGCCCAAGAGATCGGCGTCAGCACCACTCCGCTCCGCGAAGCCGTCCGGCGCTTGGCAGCCGAGGGCCTCATCCTGCTCGAGGCCCACCGCGACGCCCGAGTGGCCGAGGTGACCGCGGCAGAGGCACGCCACCTCTATGAGGTCCGCGCCAGCGTGGATCCCCTTGCCGCCTCCCTGGCTGCGAGCCGACGCACCGACGAGGATCTCGAGCAGCTCCACCGAGCCGAGGCCGATTTGCGTCCCCTGGGCGGCAACGCCACTCTCGACGCGCTCATTGCCCACCGCGAGTTCCACCGCAGCATCTACCGCGCCTCGGGCAACCCGCTTCTCGTCGACATCCTGGAGCGCCTGTGGGACAAGGCCGACCGCTACCGCATGGTCGCCCTGGAAACGCGGCGAGACTCCGAGGAGGATTCACGCCGCGTCGCCAAGGAGCATCGGCAGATCGCTGCGGCCGTGGAAAGCGGCGACGCGGACGCGGCCGCTCAGGCCATGCGCGTCCACATCGACAAGAGCCTGGGCCGCCGCGCCATCGCGGCTCTCGAAGCGGGCGACTCACGCGCCTGAGCCCCTCCCCTGCTCCGACCTCTCGGCCGGATTTACCGCCATTCGTCTGACGTGTTGCACATCACAGGCTGTAGGTTATAACGTATAGCCTGCCGTCGGAGAGTCTGATGGTCCGGTCATTGCACCGGGTACCGGAGGAGAACACTCCATGGCACGAGCAGCAACCGCTGGCCCGTCCCGTTCTGCCGGGCGGACCGTCGCGACCGTCATCGCCGCCCTGGTGGGTGCCGCCTTGATCGTGTTGGCCGTAATCGATGCCTCGGCATCCGCGGGCAGTGCGAACGCCCGGAACCAGACCACCCTGATTGCCCCGGCCTCGGCTGGCGGTGGCTGGGACGGGGCAGCCCGCGAACTCCAGCAGGTCATGCGGTCCGAGGGGATCGTCAACAACGCCCAGGTGGTGAACATCCCCGGGGCCGGCGGCACAATCGGTTTGAGCCAGGTCTCGGGCATGAGCGGTGACGCCTCCACCCTGATGGTCATGGGCATCACCATGCTCGGCGCGATCAACATCAACGGGTCCGGGGTGGACATGGACGACATCACGCCCATCGCCCGCATCACCGATGACTACGACGTCCTGGTCGTCCCCGCCGACTCGCCGTACGACTCCGTGGACGATCTGGTGGCCGCGTGGGCCGAGGATCCCCGGAGTTTTCCGTTCGGCGGTGGGTCACTGGGCAGCGTTGATCAGATGATCATCGCCCAGCTCGCCCAGCAGGCCGGCATCGATCCCACGGACGTCAACTACATCGCCTATTCCGGTGGCGCCGAGCTGGCGACGTCCCTGCTCTCCGGCACCATCGACGCCTCCGTCAGTGGCTACGCGGACTTCAAGGGCCAGATCGAGGCCGGGAAACTCAAAGCCTTGGCCGTGTCTGCGCCAGAGCCCGTGGAATCCCTGCCCTATCCCACTCTGGTGGAGGAGGGCTACGACGTGGTCCTGACCAACTGGCGCGGCATCGTGGCCCCACCCGGCATCACCGAGGAGGAACGGGCCGAGCTGGAGGACATCGTCACCGAGACGGTGTCCACCCCGGCCTGGGCGGATGCCCTGGAACGCAACCAGTGGACCGATTCCTTCCTCGTCGGCGAGGAGTTCGAGCAGAACCTGGCCGAAGAGCGCGCCACGGTCGACCAGATCTGGTCCGACCTCGGTTACTGAGCCTGCTCCCCCACACATCGTGCACCTCCTGTGAAAGGAACCCCGTCATGACCATCCTCGTTGCCTACTCGCACACCGACGAAGGCGCCGCCGCCCTCGTCCACGCGGCCCGACTCAGCGCCAAGGACGCCCTGGACCTTGTCGTCTTCGATCTCGATGCCTCATCCACCGCGGACGACGGCTCCATCGCCCCCGGACATCTGCCCGAAGGTGCCGTCTCGGACGGACAGATCGTGTCCTGGCGCGGCCCGGACCACCAGTCCCAGGACGCGGCCGGTGACCTACTGGACGTGGCCGAGCAGATCGGTGCGTACGCGATCGTCGTCGGCGTCCGCCGCCGCTCCCGCGTGGGCAAACTGATCCTCGGCTCGATGGCGCAGAAGATCATCATCGACGCCAACGTCCCCGTGATTGCTGTCAAGGCGGACCAGCATGAACGCTGAGCACCAGACGTCCCGACCGGCCGAGCGCACCGCCGACGCCGGGACCCCTACTTCCACTCAGCGGGGCGCCCGCACCGCCCCCTTCTGGCAGGGCCGTGGCGCCTTGGTCATCGCGGCCCTGATCTTCGCCCTGGCCGTCTACCTCACCATCGGGCTCCTCACCATGGACGTTCCGGAGAGTGCCGAGGCACCGGGACCAAAGTTCTACCCGACGCTCCTGGCCATCGGGTCCTATCTCCTCACCATCCTGCTGGTCATCGACACCATCCGGCGGCCTCAATCGGGCACGCCGGACATCGCGCCGGAAGCGGATGAGGAGACGGCCACCGCGACGGCAGCAGCTGCCGCGGCGCCGACCGACCCGAAGGCCGTGGCGATCGGCGTCGCTGCCTTCCTCGTCTTCGCGCTCATTCTGCAGCCGCTCGGCTGGTTGCTGTCCGCCGCCGCGTTGTTCTGGGTCATGTCCATGGCCCTCGGTGCGCAGCGACGGCTTCTCAGCCTGGGCATCGGACTCGTGCTGTCCTCGGCCGTCCAGGTCGCGTTCTCCATGGGACTGGGGCTCACCCTTCCCGCCGGCATCCTCGGAGGGATCTTCTGATGGAATCACTGAACCTCCTCATGGAGGGCTTCGGGCAGGCCCTGACGCCCATCAACCTCCTGTGGGTCTTCCTGGGCGCACTCCTCGGCACCGCCGTCGGCGTTCTGCCGGGCCTGGGATCCTCGATGGCCGTGGCTCTGCTGCTGCCGGTGACCTTCAGCCTGGACCCGACCGCGGCGTTCATCATGTTCGCCGGCGTGTACTTCGGTGGCCTGTTCGGTGACTCCACCATGGCGATCCTCGTCAACACCCCGGGCGGGGCGACCGCCATCGCCACCTCCTTCGAGGGACACCGCATGGCCCAGCTTGGCCGCGCGCCGCAGGCCTTGGCCACGGCTGCGATCGGCGCGTTCCTGGGCGGCCTGGTGGCCACCACCATCGTCGTGTTCTTCGCACCGGTCCTGGCCGAGCTGGCCCTGTTCTTCGGGCCGGCGGAGTACTTCGCGCTGGCACTCTTCGCCTTCCTCGCCACGGCATCGGTGGTCTCCGACTCCGTCATCCGGGGCCTGGTGTCCCTGATGATCGGCCTCATCCTCGCCGTGGTCGGCATCGACGGCATCTCCGGCACCCAGCGGTTCACCTCGGGCGTCCCGGAGCTCTTCGACGGCATCAGCATCATCGTCATCACCGTGGGCGTCCTCGCCCTCGGTGAGGTCTTCAAGGTGGCCTACGAACGCCACCAGCCACAGCCGACGGTGGGCAAGGGCGCTGCGGGCCGTCCGTTCCTCTCCCTGCGGGAGTTCAAGGAGGCCCTGCCCGCCTGGCTGCGGGGCACCGCCTTCGGTGTGCCGTTCGGCGTCATCCCCGTGGGCGGCGCCGAGGTGCCCACCTTCATGGCCTACGGCACCGAGCGGCGGCTGGACCGCCGGCGTCGGAATCCGCAGTTCGGCAAGGGCGCCATCCGCGGCGTGGCCGGCCCGGAAGCCGCCGGCAACGCCACCGCCGGCACGGCGATGGGCGCGCTGCTCGCCATGGGACTGCCCACTTCCGCGACGGCCGCCATCATGCTGGCTGCCTTCCAGCAGTATGGCCTGCAACCGGGGCCGATGCTGTTCGAACGCAACGCGGACTTGGTGTGGCCGCTGCTGGCCTCGCTGTTCATCGGGCTCGTGGTGCTATTGATCCTGAACCTGCCGTTCGCGCCCTTGTGGGCCAAGCTGCTCCTGGTCCCCCGGCACTACCTGTACGCCGCGATTACGATGTTCTGTGGCCTCGGCGTCTACGCCACCTCGGCTGCTGTCACCGACCTGTTGCTTGTCCTGGCGATCGGCTTTGTCGGCTTCCTGATGCGACGGTTCGACGTCCCGATCGCCCCCCTGATGATCGGCGTGATCCTCGGACCACTGGCCGAGACCAGCCTGCGGAACGCACTGCTCTCCTCGGGCGGCGAGGTCTCCATCCTCTGGTCCAGCTCCATCACGTGGGTTCTCTATGGACTGATGGCCGCCGTCCTCATCGTCACCGCCTGGCGCCGACTCCGTCAGACGAAGGAACGTGATATCTGACGCGGACACCCCTTGATCCAGCAGAAGAACGACGTCGGCCCCGGCACCTCACTGCCGGGGCCGACATCGTTGGACGTTATTCGGCAGTCTCCGCCACGGCCGACGGCCGGCTCTGCACCCGGTATCTGCTGGGTCTGACACCGTACTCCCGGGTGAAGGCGGCGCTGAGGGCGAAGGCGCTCGAGTAGCCGACCTGCCGGGCGATCGACTCCGTGGTGTCCTCCCGTTCCTGCAGGAGGTCCGCGGCCAGGCACAAGCGCCACCCGGTCAGGTAGGAGATCGGAGGTTCGCCCATCACCTCGGTGAAACGACGGGCGAACGTCGCCCGCGAGACCTGCACGCGGCGGGCCAACGAGTCAACGGTCCAGGCCCGCGCCGGATCGGCGTGGAGTGCCCCGAGCGCGGGGCCGACGACGGGATCCCCGGCCGCCCCGTACCAGGCGGGGACGTCCGTGTCCGGCAGCGCGAACCAGTCCCGCAGTGCCCCGATCAGCACGAGATCCAGGAGCCGGTCCAGCACCGCCTGCTGTCCGGGTTCGCGGTTCTCGAGTTCGGACTCGAGCAGCCCCAGCGCCCGTGATCTCTGATGGGCGCCAGGGACCACGACGACGTTCGGCAGGGCATCGAGGAGCCGCCCGGCGATCCTGCCGGAGGTCGGGAAGGACCCGGCGAGCAAGACATGCTCTGAGTCCAGCCCCGCCTCGTCAGCCACTCGCCCGAGTCCACCGTGCCCTGCGGAGAGGCGCTCCCCGGTCTCCTCGAGGCAGACCCCCTCGGCGGTCAGCACACACGCGGTGGGGATCCGCCCGGTGGGGTCGCTGGACAGAAGCGTGGACCTCGAGCCGGTGAGGATCGCGAGGTCGCGGGTGCCCAGGCGTAGTGGATCCTCCCCGTCCCGCCGGAGCCAGGCCTCGCCCCGGAGCATCACCAGGACGGTGATCGAGGCACCACCCTCCTGACGGATCGCCCAGGGCGGGGAGAGCAGGTTCTGGCCGATCAACGCCCCGGAGGAGCGGATGTTCTCCAGCACTTCACTCAGCGTGTCCACGCTGTCAGGTTAGACGATCACGCATCGATTCCGGAGTTCCAGATATTCTCTGTCTGATCGGCGTGCGGTGGACTGGTGATTCCCCAACACCAGGAGAGACACTATGCCCGTCAATCATCCCCCCGTCCCCGGCTCCGCCCTCTGGGTGCTCGCCCACCCCCGCCCGAAGTCGCTGAACGGCCACCTGTACCGCGCCGGCGTCGAGGCCTTGTCCCGGGACCACGATGTCGCCACCTCGGACCTCTACTCCCTGGGGTTCGACCCCGTCTTCGGCCGAGCCGACCTGGGCGAGCCGCACGACCGGCCGGGGAACCTGGCCGAGCTCGCCGGACAGGCCTACTCCCGCGGCGAGCTCCCGGCGCAGGTCCAGGCCGAGCACGCGAAGCTCGCCGCCGCGGAGCTGCTGGTCCTCCAGTTCCCCCTGTGGTGGTACGGCCCGCCAGCGATCCTCAAGGGCTGGCTGGACCGCGTGCTGACGGACAGCTTCGCCTATGACAACGAGCTGGACCCGGACGTGCACCTCCCCCGCCGCTACGGGGATGGCGGACTCACCCGGCGCAAGGCCCTGATCATCGTCACCGCCGGGGAGGACGAGCGCACCATCGGCCCCCGGGGGCTCAGCGGCGACCTCGACTCACTGCTGTTTCCGCTGACGCATGGAGCCCTCTGGTACGTCGGCATCGACGCCCTGGATCTGCACGTGGTCCACGATGCCGATTCCCTCGCCGCGGGAGATGTCGAACGGGAGCGCGAGCGGCTCCTCCGCCGGCTCCAGGGAATCGACAGCGAACCGAGCCGCCCCTACCGGAGCCTCCGCGATGGCGACTACCCCTCCGATCTGCGCGCCCTGAATCCGGACCTGCTGCCCGGTCGCACGGACCTCGGCATCCACCGCCGCGAACCCCGGGCCCACACCCTGCCGGCCGGGGCCGACGCGTGGCCGATCACGACCCGAAGCCCGGACCCTGGCGCACCGGAGTACATGGCCTTCAGCGTTGCCTCGGACGACGGCGCTTCTCGAGCTGCCAGACGGTGATGACGGCAACGATCTCCGCGGCGAGAAAGAGCAGCATGTAGGGGCCGCCGGCACCCGCGCTGCGGTCCTGGCCGATGCCCCCGCCATCAGCGAAGAGGGCCCCGATGCCCATGGCGAAGACGTTGTTCATCACGTGGAAGGCGATGGGCGCTTCAAGGCCTCGGCTCAGCACGGCCATGACCGCGGTGCTCCCGCCCAGTCCGAGGTAGTGCACGATCATCCATGGATCCGTGCTGGTGTGGAGCGCGGCGAAGAGCACACTCGAGCCGGTGATGCCGAGGATGAGCGCGGGACCGGAGGCACGGATCCAGGAGGCATAGGAACCGGTGAGGACTCCGCGGAAGGCGACCTCCTCGGCAGCGGCCTGGAGAGGCGTGGTCAGCAGCACCACGGCCAGCAGAGCGATGGTGGTGCCGGAGACGGCGAACAGGGACAGGGGGGACGGGTTGACCCACTGGAGCACACCGTTGGTGATGAACAGGAGCACCGCGAACAGGCCGGCATACGTTCCCAGCCGGCCCCACTGGAAGGACCGCCCCACGCTCAGTGCGGAACGCCATGGCACGCGCCCCACCTTCGCGAACAGGAGAAGAACGAGGGGGGCGATGAGGATAATCGCGAGGTTCGTCGCGAGGTAGGTCAGCGGGGTGAGCGAGGTGTCGGCGGGATCTTTGCCGAACACGCCGACCTCCACGATGACGGCGGCGCTTCCCAGCAGCAGCTGGAAGAGATAGGTCGCAGCGATCACGACGATCGTCAGCAGCAACGGGACCCGCCACCGCATCGACACATGGGCGCCGAAGGGCCGAGCGTCATCGACCGGGGCGGAGGCCGCCCCCGGTCCGGCAGTGGGGGTGTCAGGAGTCGCGGTCATGGGTTTCCTTTCGTCCGAGGTGGTGGGCGAAGTGCTTCTCGATCGCGTGCTGGAGACTGATCTGGTTCTCCGGGTTGCCGAAGCCATGCCCCTCGTCGTCGGCCAGAAGATAGTCGACGGCGACGCCGCGCTCGCGCAACGAGTCGACGATCGTGTCGGACTCCGCTCGGGGGACGCGGGCGTCGTTGGCACCGTGCGCGATCAGCAGCGGGGTGGTGATCCGGTCAACGTAGGTCAGAGGGGAGCGGGCGTGCATCTGCGCCTCCTGCTCCGGAACATCAGGGTCTCCGGCGTAGGCGTACCAGTTGCTGGCGAGGTAGGGGCGGCTCACCGGGGGAAGGCTCCGGATGAAGCTCGTCAGATCCGCGATGCCGACGATGTCCACGGCCGCGGCGAAGCGGTCCGGGGTGAACGCGGCACCGACGAGAGCGGCGTATCCACCGAAGGAGGCCCCCATGATCCCGATCCGCCCCGGGTCCGCGATGCCCTGGGCGATGCTCCAGTCCACCGCATCGAGCAGATCCTCGTGCATCGCCCCGGCGAACTCCCCGACCCCCGCGTGGGTGTGACGCCGCCCGTATCCGGAGGAGCCGCGGTAGTTCACCTGCAAGACCGCGTACCCACGGTTGGCCAGGAACTGGGCCTGCGGGCTGTATCCCCATGCGTCGTGGACCCAGGGCCCGCCGTGCACGAGCAGCACGAGCGGCAGCCCGCAGGGCGGGAGGCCAAGCGGAAGGTCACCCGGGAGGTCAACCGGGAGCGTGAGGAACCCGTGCAGGGGCAGTCCGTCACGGGCGCTGAAGGCGACCGGCTCCATGGGCACGAGATCAGCGGGATCCAAATGCGGATAGGACCGGAACAGGCGGCGGCTGTGTCCGGTGGAGTGGTCGTAGAACCAGGCCACATCCGGGTCCCTGTCGTGCACGAAGGTGGCGACCCAGCGCTGACCGGTGGTGTCCGAGGACAACGAGCCCAGCACCCCGTCGGACAGCTGGGACAGCGCGCTGTACGTCTCGGCGAAGTCCGGATCGATCACCTCGATGTGCGGCCGTGGCCCGGTGAACCGTGCGGCGAGGATCCTCCCGGTGAGGCGGTCGGTGAACAGTGTGGGCGGCAGCACGCCTGGCGCCAGGACGCTCATGACGTCGAGGCTTCGTCCCTCCACCGCCGCCAGCACGCTCACCTCCCCGGTCGCGCGCTCAATGCGCACCAGCTGCAGGTCATTGCCTTCGAGATAGCTGCCGAGGATGAGACCGGTGCCGTCCGGCGTCGCCTGCTGTAGTTCCACCCCGATCGGATGGTCCGCGCCTTTCAACACCCGCAGGACGCGCTCCTCACCGGTGCCGGGATCGAGGGTCGAGAACTCGGTATCCCCTTCCGCGGTGACACGGGAGAGGAAGGCCGGCTCCCCGTCTCGATCCAGCAGCAGGTTCACTCCTGGTGCGGATTGCTCGTGGAGGAGGGTGACCTCGCCCGTGGACACGTCGATGAGGAACACATCCAGCGAGGCGGGGCGGGGATTCATCGTGGCGATCACCGCCCCGGCGCGGGAGCGCAGCAGCTCCGCGGAGAACACCCGCGATCCCGCCGGCAGAGGGGTGAGGTCGGCTGCCGGAGCCGCCGGATCCTCGAGGTCCACGCGGAAGAGATGCCACTCCTCATTGCCATCGGTGTCCTGGAGATACAGCAGCCAGCGGGGGTCATCGGCGAAGAAGTAGGTGGAGATGCCTCGCCGGGCGTCACGGGTGACACAGCGGGCGGCGTGGTGGTCTTCGTCGATCCCGCGCACCCAGACGTTGCGCCGGCCGTGAGCGGGCGCGAGGTACGCCAGCCGCGTCCCGTCTGGCGAGAGCGTGGGGTGTGCGAAGTCGGGATCGCCGAAGAGTTCCTCGACGTCGAGCCGTTGGCAGTTCTGCCGGGTGCTGGTCATGCGGGCTGCTCCTTCCAAGGGGATGCTGACTCCCTCATCGGAAACCGTGCCCCAGGGGCACAGTCAAGGCCGCCCTTCCGATTCCCTCCCCCATCGCCGAGGATGGACCTATGCCTGTCCTCGCTCGTGACCGCTGATGGCTTGGAGCACGCGCCAACTCGCGGACCTCGCGGGCACCACGGTGAAGACCATCCGGTACTACCACGCGATCGGAATACTCGAAGAGCCCGCACGGGCGGTCAACGGCTACAAGCAGTACGGCACGGTCCACTTGGTCAGCCTGCTGCGGATCAAGCGACTCCGTGAGCTCGGGCTGTCAGCAGCCGAGATCCAGGCGACGGCCGATTCGGACGGGGATTTCTTCGATACAGTGCGTGAACTCGACGCCCGGCTCGCCGCCTCCATCGAACGACAGCAGAAGGTCCGTGACGACCTCGCCGAACTGCTCACCCACCGCACCGGACCGGATGTCCCCGTCGGCTTCGAGTCCGTCGCGCACAGCCTCACCGGGGCGGATCGGGCGGTGATCTCGATCAGCGCGTTGCTCTTCGAGGAGCAGGGCATGCGGGACCTGCGGGACATCGCCGACTACCACCAGGACGCCGACGCCGCCTTCAACGAACTGCCGGCCGATGCTGACGCCGAAACCGTTCGATCCGTCGCCACACGCCTGGCGACGGTGCTGCGCACGATCCACGAGACATACCCCGGCACGCGGGACCTGCCCCGCCCCACCACCCTCCGCGAGACCGAAGCGACGCACGCCCTGATCCAGGCACTGACCGATCTCTACAACCCGGCACAGATCGACGTCCTCCAACAGTCGTACCGTCTCGCGCAGGAGGGTTCCACTTCCGAAGGAGCGGGCGGTTGACGGGGGTGGCGAGCGAGGACATCAGCGCCACCTGCGCCGAGCGCATCCCGCTGGGCCGAACTTCCGAGCCCGATGAGATCGCTGGCGAGGACGCCCGTTTCATCACCGGCGCCCTCCTGCCGGTGGACGGCGGCCAGACCTCCTGGAGCGCCCAGCCCAACATCTCGGTCGGCCTCTCGACCTGATCCCGCTGACCGCTACGGTATCCGGCCGCGGCATTTCCCCACGATCATGAATTTTCACGGTGATCATCACGGGGATATCGCACGATCACCGGGAATGTGCGGGACGCGGGAGCGGGAGGGGGCAGGGGCCAACGCCCGCTAGCACCTCGCGCACCACCATCCCCGGATCCGGTGCCTCCATCAGCGCCCGCACCAGCGCGACGCCGGCCACGCCAGTCCCAGCCAGCGCGGCGGCGTCCGCGGAGGTGACGTCCCCGATCGCGACGATCGGCAGGGCCGTGGCCGCCACCAGTTCCGGATAGCCGTCCATGCCGAGGGGTTCCCGGCCGGACTCCTTCGTCGGGGTCCGCCGGAACGGCCCGGCGCCGATGTAGTCCAGCAGATCGCGTTGGGCCTCGGCGGCACGGACCAGATCCAGGGTCCCCGTCGTCAACCCGATAATCGCCTCCGGCCCCAGCAGTGCACGGGCATCGGCCACGGGCAGGTCGTCCTGTCCCAGGTGCACCCCGTGCACCGCAGCTCCCCGCGAGCGGGCCGCCCACGCGACGTCCGGCCGGTCATCCACCAGCACCCGGGTCGCCGGGCTGGCGGCGTGCACCGCCTCGGCCACGGCACAGGTCAACTCCAGCAGCTCTGCGGCGGAGGCCTCCTTGGCCCGCACCTGCACGACGCCGGCCCCGGCGGCCGCAGCGGCCGCGGCCACCTCCATGGTGCGCCGGCCGGTCCCGGAGGTGACCAGGTAGCAGCGCAGGTCGAGAGCATCCTGGGGCGCCCTCATCGCTCCACCTCCTGTCCCGCGCCGTCGAGCGCATCCGGCACAGAAGGGGTGGGGCAAGAAGAAGTCACGCGGACATCCCTTCGCTAGGTCGAACTAGATCAGGTTCCACGGGTGTGATCTCAGCGCCGGACAGCGCACCCCGTGTCCAGGAGTCAGTGTAGGGCAGGCATCACACACCACCTCTTGCAGGACCGGCCCCGGGTGGAGTCACTCCGCAGAGCTACCGGACGTGCCCACTCCGGGGTGACGATCCGCGAGTCCCTTCTCCGTAGCGTGCATTCCGCCCGGCAACAATGCCGGCGAAAAAGGAGCACCCCATGCAACCCGCACCCTCACCCGCACCCCTGAGCAAGCCCCCAACATCATTGGTCCCGAAGACCCCGTTCTGGTCCCGCCCGTCAGTGCGCGCGAGCACCATGGTGGTCATTTTCGCTGCCCTGATGATCGTCACCAATTCCGCCGCCTCCGCGCTCGGCAGCCCGGCCGCCGCTCTGCTGATCGGTCCGGTTCTCGGTGTACTCGTGCTGTGGCTCTACTCCGTCGCCGTGCGCCGCATCGAGCAGCGTCCCGTCATCGAGCTCGCCCGGCCCACCGCTGCCAAGCGGCTGCTCCTCGGCACGCTCGGCGGGCTCACCCTGGCCTGCGTCTCCATCGGCTTCATCGCCGCGTTCGGCGGATACCAGATCATCGGGTGGGGAACACTCGCTGGAGCCCTCACCATCGTCGGCATGATGTTCGCCGTGGCCGTCGCCGAGGAGGTCCTCTTCCGCGGGGTGATCTTCCGCCTCGTCCAGCAGCGCTGGGGCACCTGGATGGCCCTCGCGGCGTCCGCGCTCCTGTTCGGCCTCGTCCACCTCGTCAACCCCGGTGCCACCCTCTGGGGAGCCCTCACGCTCGCCGTCGAGGCAGGCCTCATGCTCGGCGCCGCCTATGTGGCCACCGGTTCGTTGTGGCTTCCCATCGGCCTCCACCTTGGATGGAACATCACCACCGTCGCGATCTTCGGCACCATCGGCTCCGGGGGCGACGCGCGCGAGGCCCTCGTGGAGGCCGTGACGCCCGGCCCTGTCTGGCTCACCGGTGGCAGCTTCGGACCCGAAGCCAGCCTCATCTCCGTGGCCGTATGCTCCATCGCCACCGTGCTCCTGCTGATCTCCGCTCACCGCAACGGCCCGATCACCCACCCTCAAAAACACGTCAGCACTTCGCGGACCACGGCCCGCTGATCATCGGCCTCCCTCGGCGCCCACGGCATCGAGCGCATCCAGCAGGTGCATCCGGAAACTCCCCGGCCCGGCGGCCCGCTCGGCGGCGAGCTCCCCGGCCAGGTTCATCCACACGGTAGCGGCCAGCGCGGCCTCGAAGCCGTCCTCGGCCACCACCGAACAGGCCGCGGTCAGGGCGCCGAGCAGGCACCCCGTGCCGGTGACCCGGGTGAGCTGGGAGGTGCCGCGCGCCACCAGGATGCTGCGGCCGGCGTCGAGCACCAGGTCTGTTGCCCCGGAGACGGCGACCGCTCCCCCGGTCCTCCGCACCACCTCACGGGCCGCCTCCTCTGCGGCCGCCGGCGCCGAGAGCGAATCGGCACCGCGCCCACCCGGACCGGCACCCACCAGGGCCAGAACCTCGGAGGCGTTGCCGCGCACCACCACGGGCCGCGAGTCCAGCAGCCGGCGGGCCAGGGGCGTGCGAACGGGGGCGAGGCCGATGGCGGTGGGGTCGAGCACCCAGGGGCGGCCGTCCCGCACGGCGGCGGCCACGGTGGCGGGGATGCCGTCCATGGCGTCCGTGCTGAGGGTGCCGAGGTTGACCGCGAGCGCGTCGGCCACGGTGGTCACCACGGGCGCCTCGGCTTCCGTCTCCGTCATCATGGGGCGGGCGCCGGCGGCCAGCAGCCCGTCCGCCACGATCCCCATGGACACCGTGGCGGTGATGCAGTGCACCAGCGGCGCGCGCTCCCGCACGGCGGAGATCACATGAGCGACGGCGGCCAGGTCCGGATCGGGGTCCGCGCGCCCGGGTGCCGGGCCGGTCACCGGACCACCCCCGCGGCCACGGCGTCCAGGTCATCCACCAGATCCTTGGGGGCGAGCCGGGGTCCGAGCGCGGCGCCGAGGGCGAGCAGCAGTCCCCCGAGGCCGACGAGCATCATGACCGAGCCGTGGCGGCCCAGCACCGGTTCGATCAGCGGCAGGTAGAACGGGTAGAGCGCCGGCACCACCAGGGACAGGCTGTAGCCCATGCCGTAGCCGGTGGAGCGGACCTCGGTGGGGAAGCGCTCGGAGAGGTAGGCGGAGACCGGCCCGTAGGCCGATACCGTGATGACCTGCAGCACCGCGGCGAACACGGCGGCGAGCACGAGCGTGGAAGCGGTGAGCGCGAGCCACCACACCACCGGTCCGGCCAGGGCGGCCACCAGGCCCCAGAGCACGAACAACCGACGCCGGCCGGTGAACGTGGAGAGGTGACCGGCCACGGCCATCACCACGGCCTGGGCCACCGAGGCCAGCCCGATGACCACCGGCACGGCCGCCGGGTCCAGCGCGGAGTCCGTGGTCAGGCGTTCGGTCAGCAACAGCACCGTGCTGTAGGTCAGCAGCCAGAGCCCGGTCATGAGCAGGAAGACCTGCCAGAAGGCCTTGGCCCACCTGCCGGTGAGCAAGGATCCCAAGCCCGACGCCGGCCGCTCGCCTGCCCGTGCGCCCTGCGGTTCGTCCAGTTGCGCGCCGCGCCGTGCTGCTGCGCCGGTTCCCGGGTGCGGTTCAGGAGCATCAGCCTCGGCCACCTCCTGCGCCCGCTCCCGGGCCCGGCGGTGGAACACCGGGGCGTCGGCCACCTGGCGGCGGTAGTACACAAACATGCCGAGGGAGAGGGCCGCGCCGATGACGAACAGCAGCCGCCAGCCCCACAGGGCATACTGCTCCGGGCCGATCAGGGCGAGCAGCCCGGCCACGGAGAACGCGATGGTGGCCTGCGCCCAGGGGGCCATGGACAGAATCAGCCCGCTCATGAGGCCCCGCTTGCGACCGGTGGACCACTCCATGGCCAGCGGGATGGCCGCGGAGTACTCGCCGGCCACGAAGATCCCGCCGAGGAACCGCAGCGCCAGGATCAGCGCCACCGTGCCGGCACCGAGCAGCTCGTGGGTGGGCATGGCGGCGATGGCCAGGGCGCAGGCGGCGGTGCCGGCGATCGCGATGCGGGTGGTGCGGGTCCGCCCGAGCCGGTCGGAGATCCGCCCGAACACGATCCCGCCGACCGGCCGGCCGAAGAGCATCGCCACGATGATCAGTGCCCCCGTGGAGGCGGTGGCGGCCGGCCCTGCGAGCACGAGCATGGCCGGGGCCAGTGCGGTCACCGGCAAGAAGACATGGATGTTGTCGATCCAGTTGCCCACCACGCCGGCGCGTAGGGCGGCTTTCCCCTCCGGTGGCATGGCCGCGACGCCGGCCTGGTCTGGGGACTGTCCGTAGGTGAGGCCGTTTTGGAGCCCGCGGGCGGGGGCGGTCATCGGGCCGCTCCGGAGAGGTCTGCGGTGGCGTTGCCAGCAGGGTCGGCGGCCGGCGCCGCCTCCGGCTGGCGCGCCGGTACCGCCTCGGTTGATCGCTGCGGTGGGGCCGCTGCTTCCGGTTCGAGCCGCGTGGCCTGCTCGAAGAACTCGAGCTCGTGCCGGCAGGCGATCAGGTAGGCGCGGGCCGCGGCGGCGCGCACCGTCGGGGAGGCTCCGGCGAACTCGTGCTCCACCTGCTCCAGGGCGCCCTGCACGGCCGCGACAAAGCCGGGATCCCGGTAGGTATCCAGCCAGGCGGCGTACGGGTGGTTCGCTGGGACGTCCGGAATCGCGCCACCGACCTGAGCGTAGAGCCAGAAGCACGGCAGCACGGCGGCGGCCCCCACGGCCCGGTCCTCGCCGAGCGTGGTGGCGAGAAGGAAGTCCGTGTAGGCACTGGTCACGGGGCTGGCGGTAGTGCGGGCAGCCTCGGGCCGGGCCGCAATCCACGTGCGGTGCAGGTCCGCTTCCTCGGTGATGGCACCGGTGGAGGCCTGAAACCAGAACTGCTGCGACTCGGTGCTGGAGGAACGCGCGGCGAGGGCGGCCAGGGCACGGGCGTAGCGGTTGAGGTAGAGCGCATCCTGGGCCAGGTAGAACGTGAAATCGGCCTCGGACAGGCTGCCCTCCACCAGGGCCTGCACGAAGTCAGACGCCCCGATGGCCATCGTGGTCTCCGTGCCCGCCTCCCAGAGGGCAGCGGTCCAGGGGCCGACCGGTGCAACAGCGGGCGTTGCGGTGGCCGGCACGTGGGACGTGCGGCTCCGGTCTCGCTGGATGTCGGGATCCCGCGGGGCACCCAAGTCCTGAGGGGCCTCGAGTACGGGCGGGACGGGGTCGTAGGCCAACCAGGGGTTGGCGGCGCCGGCGGCCTGCAGCCGGCGTGAGCGGTGGGAATGGTCCACGGGGCCATGGCCGGAGCCGAGCTGCAGGGCTGCGCCGTGGAGGATGGCCTCGTGCAGCCAGTAGGTGGCCCAGGCAAGCGCAGCTTCCGGGGTGTCACCGCGGCCAAGGCGGGTGGCCAGAGCCGAGGACAGGGAGCAGCCGGTGCCATGGGTGCTGGTGGTGTCCACGCGGGTGGAGGGCACCGGGAGAAGGGTTCCGTCCGGGCCGACCCAGGTGTTCGTGACCCGCCGCCCATCCAGGTGCCCGGTCTTCACGACGACGGCCACGCCCGTCTCGGCGGACCAGCGGGCGGCCTGGTCGAGCGCCTCCTCCTCGGTGGTCGCGCGGGGTTGGCCGGTGAGGACGGCGAGCTCGTCGATATTGGGAGTGACCACGGTGGCGCGGCGGCAGAAGGCGACCATGGCCTGCTCGGCCTCGGGCTGCAGGAGCCGGTCGCCGCTGGTGGCGATCATGACCGGATCCACCACGAGGATGCTCGGTGGGTTCTGTTCCAGCCATTCGGAGACCGTGGCGATGATGTCCGCGGTGCCGAGCATGCCGGTCTTGACGGCCTCGAGGGTGACGTCGTCGCTTACGGCGTGCAGCTGCGCGGCGAGGAACTCGGCGGGTGGGACGTGGAGGTCCCGCACGCCGTGGGTGTTCTGGGCGACGAGGGTCGTCACCACGCTCATGCCGTAGCCACCGGCCGCGGTGATCGACTTGAGGTCCGCGGCGGTGCCGGCACCCCCGGTCGGGTCGGTCCCAGCGATGGAGAGCACGCGGGGCACCGAGCGTGCGGCGGGCAGGGCGGGGCTGGGCTGAAGTTGGGTAGGGCAAGAAGAAGTCACGCGGACATCCCTTCGCTAGTACGAGCTAGATCAGGTTCCACGGGTTTGATCTCAGCGCCAGCCGACGCACCCCGTGTCCACGAGCCAGTGTAGGCCAGGTCCCCCGATGGCCGTCGGCTTCCCATCGCACTTGACCCCCACGTAGGCGGTTTGGCCCAGATCCTTGATTTCCAGGGTTCTCTGCCCCTCAAACCGCCCTATTCACGTCATGGATTGCATGGTTTGCCTGCATCAGGTCCCGGCCAGGTCCCGACTCTTGGCAGCCGACCACTGATCCCTTGGGGGTTACGTGGGGTTTATGGAAGCGTGGCGGGAAACTCCGCAATGGAAAGGTGCGCGCGACCATCGCGCATAGCCACCTTCCCTCGGCGATGTGCCGCTGAGGGGAGGGGCCGCACTCAACCTACGAGAAATCACCGCAGGTCTTGCACGAGTTTGGGAACCGCTCGCCGATGTTGGAGGTAGCCTCGGTCCAGAGCGCTACAACGGCGAGTTCCGATCGGACTCGTGCTCCGTCAGAGTCATGAGTCGCAAGAACTAGTCCTGCTCGGCAGAATTACTTACCAACTCGAACCAATGCGGCAAAATCTGCCGACTCGGTTGCATGCGTCTGCGCCCAACATGTAGCGAGCACCGTCAGAACGTGCGGTCTGCCATATGCCTCGCCCAACCGATTCACCCAGTCATGGGCGTCCTCCCCCTCAAGGTCATCGAGCTTTCGCTGAAGCTCAGCCTCATCGACACGTAGAGCCTCGGCAAGCGCGGTCGGGTCATCCTTGAGTGTTCGGAAGAGCTCGTCCGGGTCGTCGTTACTCGGCAGAAAATGAAGCGGCCAGCGACCCTTTATTGGCGCATCGGACAGCTCTCCCCTTTGATCACCGTCAGGGACCACGGCGAACGCTAACTCGGGCCCGGGAGGCCGAGGCAGGCTGCCGCGGAGGGGGGTCATATACCCATTGCCGTCGCCCCAGACGAGTGAAGTGGTCTTGGAGAGCACGCGATCGCCCTGGTCGAGCAAGGCACGGCAGAGGTACCAGGCCGACTCGTCCTCGACGAATAGAACGCGCTCTATCGGTGGTCTCGCCAGCAAAGTGTCGGCGATTGTGGGGTCGTCCTGAGAGTGGAACCCGCCTGTCGACCCGCCAGCGCCCATGCGCAGAAGCAGAAACGCGCCATGATCTACCGCCGACGAGATCATTTCTTCCGAATGTGTCGAAATGACCATACGCCAGCCGCGCTGCTGACAGATTGTCAGAAGTCGCGAAAGAAGGCGTTCGACACCGATCGGAGGCAGGTACGCGTCAGGCTCGTCCAGGAGCAAGGTCAGGTTCTTGTGGTTCTTGAACTGTTCGAGGATCCAGAGCAAAAAGTGGACCGAGAACTCACCGAGACCCATATCGAGTGCGTCGTACTCGATCCCGGCATAACTGACCGTGAAATACGGAGTTAGCGGATCATCTTCTGGGCCGCCGCCCCACCGGAACTTCGCCGCGATTTCCCCGTCCTCCGGACCAACGTCGAGCGCGTACCAGTCGACCGACTCGTAATCGCGGCCGACCACCCTTCGCACGTCTTTTAGCCTCTTATCATCAGGGCCAAGTCTGCCAAGCTCGTCCTTCATTTCCTCTAGATTCGAGAGCGATCTGAGAACGATGAGCGCTTGTTCACACAGATGATGCAGATCCAGGTAGAGCCCGTCGTCTCCTAAGCTCGAGGCGATGGACCGTAGCAATCGCGATTTACCTGATCCATTTCGTCCGCCAAGGACGGTGCATGGGCGGGAAAGGTCGATGGCACTTGTGGCACCAATGTCCAATAGGTTCGGCTTCGCTCGTCTGTGTGCGGTCTGAAGCTCGTGCCAGACGAGCAGTTCCTTGGCTCGTCTCATGCGGACGCATCCCGATTAACGATCGGGTTCCCCCAGTCAGACTGCTCGATAAACGTCGAAATGGAGCCCTGGACGTGATTGGTCGGACTCCCCTGAAATTGGCGTAGCAGGCTGTCCGAACCACGCTTGGGCAGCGTGTTGAACTCGTGCTGCGACACCAGATGAATCACCAGGTCACGAATCAGAACGGATGATACGTCGGTCACGCGATACGACGCGCGATCATCATAGAGCGCCGCGAGAGGGCCCAGGAAGTCGGTGTTGTCGTCCTCGCGCGCCTCGAGACGCAGTTCCTCAAACCGAGCAAGAAGATCGTCGGGTATCGGGCCAGTATCAGCGGGAGCCCACGCGCAGTACACCAGCCACGTCTGCAGGGTTCCCTTGTTGAATCGGACTCGGATCGGCGTCCGATCGATGAGTTCAAGCAGCCGAGCTGCCGCTGATCGGACACCAGAGATCGTCGCCTCGTCGAACGCTCCACTTCGATACTGCGCTTCGACCACGTTGTTGTTGATGTGCCGCCGCATGTCGTCAAGCTGCAGCGCCACGCAGGCTCGTGCGATGACGTCGTCATAGGCGAGCCGGCTATTGCTGAAACCGATGCGCTCCTTCGTCAGTAGACCGCTCACCTTGAGTTCTTCAACCAGTTCCTTAACCTGATCTCGCGCTTCGCCATGGAGGGCGTTGCGTTTCTCAGGTGGGGTTAGGTTGTACGACTGATTTAGCCTGAAGAAGAGCTCGTTTGGCTCCTGCGGCTCATAATCGTCTAATTTGATCACGGAAATCGAAAAACTGTTCACTGCGCGCCGAACCTCGGATGGGAGCTTTTCATACGTCAAGCCATCGAGTCGCTGTATTCGCTCATCAGGAGGCTCTGTAGACCCGTTTACCTTGATTTTGTTCGCGAAGAAGTCGCGGATCGCAGCCAGCCGCTGCTGTCCATCCAGCACCACATCTCCGCCCTCCGAGTCCACAACGATGTGGATCGCGGGCACGTACCAATCGCGCAGGACAGTATCGATCAACCGTTGGCGCCGCGGGGTATCCCAGATTTCGTCGCGCTGAAAGTCCGGTTGAAGATCAAGCTCACCATCCCGAATGCGTCGCACCAACGACTCAAGGTCAGGATCTGACTTTGTAAGTCTCACAGGTCTCCTTATAAGAGTGCTGACGCCTCGATGCCATCAATCCTAGAGACTTCGGCGCCGAGCGAACGGGGCTTGCTTGCTTCGGGCGAGTCAGCCAGAGTCGATAACTTTTTCCTGGGGTTGAGCGTTTGCGCGGCGAGCGCGAGCATCAACGTGCATGTTGACTGGAGTTGCCTCAATCACGCGCCTGACCATTTCAGCGATGAAATGATCCGGGCGCAGGTCAGCAGGGACTCTCTCCCAGGGAAGATGCACGCGAGGAAGGCTCTCCAGTGCAGCGTCGACTTCAGACTGTTCAACCTGCTCTTCGGCCTCGTCCTCCACTTCTTCACCGTCGTGCACACCAGCCTCTGCGAGTGGGTCCTCACCATCACCTTGATCGTCGTCTACCTTCTCTACGGCGAGATGGCTTCCGTACTCGATAACGATGAGGGACACAGCGTGGTAGGCGTCATCTTCTCGTCCAAGTTTCTGGAGGAGGTCGATGAGCCACTCGGCCTTGTCGGGCGACTCGTCGAAGATGGTGGATCGGAGCCCGTAGACGAAGCCGAGTGCGGCGAGGGGGTGGCGCAGGCGGAGGTTCTTCGCGTCGCCGTAGGATTCTTCGACCCGGTTGGCGGCGTTCTTACCGAAGCTGGAGTCCATCCGTTTTGTGCTGATGAGGAGCTCTGGTCCTGCTGCCCAGTTCGACATGACGACGTCGACCTGCTTGAGGTAGTTCTTGCCAAGGATGTTCGCCGAGGATGCGGCTGCTCCGGTAGGTGGTGTCTTTGCTTGAAGTCTCTTCCAGAGCGCGTCCCGTTCTTTGGCTGTGACTTTGTTGAGCAGGCTCACGATGGGGCTAGGCAAGATTCGCGGCGCCGAAGGACGCGGCCAAGCGGCGTCAGCATCGAACCCGGAGCGACGGAGCTCATACGAAAGCCAGACGTCCAACGCGAGAGCGGGTACGCCCGTCGTAGTGGGGGCTTTCAGGTAGAGCGGGACACCCAGAAGCTTGATGAGTGTGTCATAGTCGGGCTCATAAGAGAGAGCTCCGCTCTCGTCTTTAACCCAAGGGTTACTGTGCTCCCCGCTGGGAGCGGCATCAGCGACGATGCGATCAAAGATCGCCCACGCTTTCGCCTTAGTCGATGGTTCAGCGGCCACTTCGTCCCCTTGCTTGGCGTCGGCCAGCCAGGGCGGCGTGGGCGTCTCGCACATGGTCGAGTTCTGATTCTGTAATGACGCCGGAGCCAACGAGCACGACGCTATCGACGAGCTTGACCGCCGCGATGAGGTCACCTTGTTGGAGGAGCTTCGTAACGTCTGGCTTGATCAAGCGCAGCTGCTCTGCACAAGTCTGGACATGTGCAGGTGAGGGCATCGCCCAAACGTCAGCCTCGCGTGGCTCAAGTTTGAGTATCCCTCCCCCATACGAGCGCCCCACCATTTCGGCGTTGAGAAGAGTCACCGAGTTAAGGCTCGCGATCGGTAGAAGCTCGCGCCCCAATTCCCGGTGTTGATCGTCGAGGTAGACGCCGTGGACCGAGTTGAGGTGGTGCGCGCCTGCCGTGTTCGTCGTCAGCCGAGGCGTGTCCGCGTTCATGCACGTCAGCAGCAAGTCGGCAGGTTTCAGCAGCGGCACTCGGTACCACGGCTTCCGCACTCGGCACTTGTATGCTTCGTCAACACCTGCGAGGTGTCCGGCGTCGATGTATGCCTGCGCAGCTGGAGACGGCCTGTCAGCTGGGCGGAACAGCCAGGTAGATTTGCCTTGTTGCCCGAGCTTGATCATCGCACTGTTGGAGAGTTCAAGCCCTCTGAGATGGGAACTACCAGGCGGCGAAAGCCGAACAAGGTCTTTGCGAGGCAGACCGAGCTCTTTGACTCGTGCCGGGGAGAGGGCGAAATAGCGATTATTGCCAGTGACCATTCCGAGAGTGGTGTCACCCCAGGCGTCGAGGCTTGTGAAGTGACCTTCTGCTCGGAGCGTACGAAGAGGTTCTACCGCGTCCGGGTCCACCAGCAACCCTGTCCATTTCGCTGATGGGTCGGAAGGCGTCCAAGTGAGCGAACCGCTAAGCGATGCAAGCGCCTCGGCGTCTTGTGCTTGGTAGATCGTTGCGTGATCGGTTGGCCCCTCGTTGAAGCCGTCTGCGAGGAGTAACACGACATCGGCTTCCGCCTCAGGGAAAACTTGCTCAGCGAAAAGAACAAGTTCAACGCTGCGGAATCGGTCAAAGAGGAACTGTCGAACCGCTGCAGCGTAGTTCACGCTGAGAAGCTCTGCGGGGAGCACAAGGCCCATCCGTCCACCGTCTTTCAAGAAGAGGGCGGAGTGGACCGTGAAAGCGGCCCAGCTTGATGCCAGCGCAGTCAGAGAGACACCGGCTTTCAGAGCCGCTGCGCGTGACCGGGTTCGGGAATCGCCACTGAAATCCTGGTAGCGAATGTATGGCGGGTTGCCGACCACGACCGAGTAACGGGGCTGTGGCTCGACGAGAAAGAAGTCGCTGACCGTGATATTCGGGTTTCCACCGGCTTCCTCAACCCGACGGTGCGCGACCGCGGCACTGTGCGCGTGAATCTCGACACCGTCTACAGAGGGCGCGCTAGAGCCGTTCTCGTGGAGACGGCGCACTGCTTGGACGAGAAAAGCGGCATCACCGGTAGAGGGTTCGAGGACGGAGTCTGTCGAGCTCCGGATCGCCCAGTCAGTCACATAGCGCGTTATCGCCTCGGGCGTGAAGAACGCGCCACGAGCTTTGCGCAGTTCTGCCGTGTCGGCAGGAGTGGCGGCGGTTTCAAGCATGCTTCCATTCTGCCGCACACCCCCGACAGACACGGGGATGCTGCTCAGCATGGTGTGCTCTCGCCAGCAGGAAACCACCAGATTGCGTGACGAAACACGCCAGTTAGCGCGCGCTGGCCCCGGTCGGTCGTGCCATCACGCTGGTCTTCCAAACGCTTGCTCCAGGAAGTCGGCCGTGATCGGGTTCACGGTCTCGTTGCGACGGATGTAGTACTCCCTCATGATCGAGGGGTAACTGTGTCCGAGCAGCTCGAAGGCAAGCTTCAGTCCCCCGATCTCCTTGATCGCGGTAGCCGCGGTGCGGCGGAACCGCTGCGGGGCGACGTCAAAAGTCTCCGGCTATCTCCATCACATCCCGGAGCTGCCTCCGGATGTTGTTCGTCGTGTGAGGTGTCCCAACGCGGGTGGAGAACAGCAACGCCTCCGGGTGTGTGAATTGGATTTTCCCGAGCCGCATCTGGATCGCTCAAAGCGCGAAGCTGGGCAAAGCGGCGCGACTCGACGGACCAAACCACCTTGGGATGGTCCTGACGGTCGGCAGGTTCTCCCTTCCGGTTTACGATCGTTCCGGAGATCCGACGAGATCGGGGCATTCAGGTCGAGGTCACCCCCGAGAATACGTCCGGGGTACGAGGGGGCCAGCGTAGCCGGGAGACGTGATCCATCGGATTACGCGGGATAATATCGTGGCGCACCGCGAGTGTAAGGGCAAGGCGCATGACGACTCGGGCTTGCCGCGCACGGTTGTAGCTCTGCTTCGCGGGATGCTTGAGGAAATAGTCGCAGCGGGCCACGGCGATCTCCCGGAGTGTGACGTCCTCGACAAGGGGTAGAACGAGGGCGCGCATGTTGCGCTGGTACAGCAGCCTCGTCGTAGGCGAGAGGCGATCTTCGAGTTCCATGTCTTCAAGCCAGTAGGGCAGAAGCCCAGGAAATGAGCTGTCTGCGCTCATCCCAGAGATCCTTGAGTGGAAGAGGTCGCGTTCAACGAGTTTCTTCTTCAACGACTGTTCTGCCGCGGTCCGACTCAGGCCTATGACCTGGACGTTTCGATCTTTGCCATCCCAGTCGCGGTACCGGAAAAAGTCCGGGCGACTTAGCGTCCGCCGCCTGTACGGCAAGTGCTGATGATGCCGAAGGGTCCGATCGGGGTGCGAGGTCTAGCCACGGTTGGCCACCTCCATGTTGGAGCTGATGCGGAAGGAGACGGCGTAGTGGACGCTGTGAAGTCGTTAGTGCATCCGTCCAGTCTGGCGGGTGAGAGACGACTCCGCCTTCGCGCAAGAGGAGCCCTGGTTCTGCGGGGTTGTCTTCGAGGCACTCGCTGTAGCGTTGCTTTTATGGATGAGGATCTTGAGGCGATGTACCGGATCCGTCTGCGCTCGCTCATGTGGGCAGCGGGCTTGTTGAAGGAACTGCGCCACTCTCGTGATGTCGAAGCTGTGGCTGTTGCTGCGAATTGGGGTCTCGACGCTGTATACGACCTCTTCGAGGCATTCATCTTTGCCAAGGATGTCCAGAAGCACATGACGCAAGACGATGTCCTGCTGGCGTCAACTGCGGGCCAAGTGGTCGGTGGGCTGATGTTCATGCGCGGAGAGAAGACACATCGTGCGAGGCGTGTTGATGCTCCCAGCCCGTTCAAGGATCTGCCTTACGACTTCGCTGGGCTGACTAACTGGACGTGGTCCAAGCTCACGACCATGCCGAATGACGGTCGTTACACTCGGCGCGCAGAGTGGTATCAGCAGTACGTCCAGGAACGGCCGCTGTGGGTACCACTTGAGTCTGCCGAGTATTGGTTTCTTAAGAATTGGCCAGCCGAAGTCCCTCGCTCCAAGATCATTGAAACCTCCGACTGGGTGGATGGCATGCGCCCGTTCTACGCCTCTGGTTCAGATGCGTAGAACTGCGGCCGGGCCCAAAAAGTGGCGATGAGAATTGCCTCACTTCAAGTGCTTGGTGTGTCCGGCGCTGCTGTGCACTCGCATCTCACGGCCCTGCGCACGAATTAGCAGCACGAAGCTCCACGGTCCGACGAGGATGGACTTGAGCGCGTTCCACAGGGCAAGGAGGAACAAGAGAAATAACCGCCTACTCCACCCATGTCCAATGAGCCCGGTACAGGGCACATCGATCAGCAGGTAGATGACGCCTATGAGCATCGCGGGGACGCCCCATTTGAGGCCTCGCAGGGACCAGAGGGCGTCATGGTCATTTCTGGTAACGAGACGATCGCTCCCGTGGTCATAGCCGCGGAGGCCAGTGCCAACGTCCGGGTGACCAGGGCCGTCGTCGGCAGGCTGGTGATCACCACGTCCGCCGGGGCACCGCCTCTTCCAGGCACTCCGCCCGAGTGGCACCGGCAGCCAAGCACCGATCCATGGGGCCTGCATCCAAGCCGAACACTGTGACCTCGACGCCGTCCTGGGCCAGTCGCCGGGCGACGGCGCCGCCCATGTTTCCCACACCGATACTGGCTAATTTCATGTCAACTCCTTGTGCTGAGAGTGTTCTGTTGACTGATGGGGCGGCCTCGCCGGCGCCGATCCATGCTGGCCAGTGGTGCCCTGACCTGGATGCTGCCGGATTAGACCGAAAGCGTGGTGGCGACGTAGCAAATGGCCCGGAACTCCTCGAGGTCCTCGGGCAATCGAGTCCTGACCCAGACCCAGGGAGTCCTCAATGACAACTTTGTGGAGGGAATGCGATCCACCCGGGACGCGCCAGGGCGTCTCGAACAGTCTCGGGGCTAGCACCAGGCAATTTTCGGCGCCCTGATCGCCGCGGAAGGCCCGCGGCCACCGAAGCGCCGCGTCCACGGGGCAAGCGACACCGCCTAGGCTTTGAAGGTGCACTGACCCCGCTGAGAAACTTGACGTGGCCACGCACCAGAGAGGGCCCGGATGCGCCTCGAACGGCCAGGGTTTCGCTTCGAGACGGAGTATGGCGTGATCACCCCTCCGGTGTCACAGCCGAGACCGCCAACATGGCCCGCCTCATTCGCGACGCCGACTTCCTGGTCCACGTGGTCGTCTCAACATGGGCTACTACCGGGACTAGGACTCCAGGGAGGAGTTCCTGCACTACCTGGAGTCCAGCAACACGACGCCCGAGCGGATCAGGCGGATCGCCTCCGACGCAGGGGTCAAAAAGGTGTTGGTCAGCCACATCGCCGGGGTCTCCACGGACGCCGGCCCGGCCGACATCGCCGAATTCTACGACGGGCCGTACACCCTGGCCGCCGACCGGCAGATCTTCAGCATCTGACACCAGGACTGAAGCCGCGGTTCACTCAGACCCGACCTACTGCGCCACGTAACCGCCATCCACGGACCACACGGCGCCGGTGACGAAGGACGCGGCGTCGGAGGCCAGGAAGCAGATGACCTCGGCGACCTCCTTGGGGGTGCCCAGACGGCCGATCGGTTGACGGTCGGTCATCTGGGCGCGTACCGACTCGTCCAGTCCGGCGGTCAACGGTGTCTCCACGTACCCCGGTGCCACCGCGTTCACCCGGATCCCCGACTGCGCATAGCCCAGCCCGGCCGAGCGGACCAGGTTGGCCACCCCGGCCTTCGCCGCCGAGTACGGCGCCGAGCCGGCCTGGCCGACCAGCCCGAGGATCGAGGAGACCGCGACGACGGCCCCGGAACCCTGAGCATCCATGTGCCGCAGCCCGTGCTTCATGGACAGCGCCACCCCGGTCAAGTCGATGTCCAGCACGGTGCGCCAGTGGTCCAGGTCCAGCTCGTGCAGCGGACCCTTGCGCTCGGCGATGCCGGCGTTGGCCACCAGCACATCCACGCTGCCCGACTCACCAGCCGCGACGCCAACATCAGCCCCGAACTCAGCAGCGACGTCCATCAGTGCCGCCACGGACTCCTCGTCGGTCACGTCGGCGCGCACGGACAAGGCCCGGCCACCGTCAGCCTCGACCTGGGCCACCACGTCGGCAGCTCGCGGGTCGACGTCGCCGATCACCACGGCCGTGCCGCGGGCGGCCAGCATGCGGGCGGTGGCTGCCCCGATGCCCCCGGCCGCACCGGTTACCACGGCGGTGCGCCCCGCGAACGGAGAGGGGTTCACTCCAAGGCTCAAGCCTGGACCTCCATAGCCCGCCTCAGCGCCTCCGGCTGACCGGACTCGGCCGCCAGCTCGGCGATGTCCCGGCCCATGCGGTAGCCGAACACCAGGGCTGGGCCGATGTGCGAGCCGTAGCCCGGGTAGCCGCCCCCGAACACCGACACGGCCGCGGCGCCGACGGAGTACAGCCCCGGGATCCGCGAGCCGTCCTCGCGCACCACGGCATGCCGCGAGTCCACATCGATCCCGGCGAACGTCCCCAGGTCCCCCATGCGCATCTTGGCCGCGTAGAAGGGGCCCTTATCGATGGTCGCCAGGTTCGGATTGGGCTGGTGGTCCATGTCCCCACGGAAGTGGTTGTACGCGGTGGACCCGCGCCCGAACTCGGTGTCCTCCCCCGCCACGGCATCCCGGTTGAACCGCTCCAGCGTCGAGGCCAGCCCGGCCGCATCCACCCCGATCTTCTCCGCCAACTCGGCCACGGTCTCGCCCTTAACCAGGTAATCCGCGGCATAGAACAGCTGGCGCGGAATCGGCGTGGGCTTGGCGAAACCGATGCCGTACTTGCGCATGAGCTTCTCATCGCCCACGATCCACGCGTAGACGGACTCCTCGTCCTTCATGTGGTCCAGCATCTGCCGGCCGAAGTCGTGGTAACTCAGCGCCTCATTGCCGAAGCGCTTGCCGTGCTTGTCCACCGTGATCATGCCGGGCAGGCCGATCTGGCGCAGGTGCGGGAACAGCCGCTGCCTACGCGTGACCAGGTCCTTGAACACCGTCACCGGCGCCCAGGAGGCCACCGAGGACACCGCGGTGCTGATCCGCCCGCCGACGGCCATCGCCATGCGCGCCGAGGAACCGTCATGACCCTGGGTGGGGGTGAAGTGCTCCCGACCGTCGGGGTCGTGGGGGAAGTACTGCCGGCGCAACTCCTCGTCCCCGGTGAACCCGCCGCCGGCCAGCACCACGCCCAGCCTGGCCTTGACCCGGCCCGCGCGTTCCCCGCCGATGATCGCGCCGGTGACCGCGCCGTCGTCGTTCACCACCAGCTCCTGCACCGGAGTATTCGTCCACACCCGCACCCCGACGTCCAACGCGGAGGCGACCATGCGGGTCATCAAGGCCGAACCGTTGGTGCGCTTGAGGGGCTGCTGGAACAGGGCGGTGTCCACCCAGGTGCGAAGCAGCTTGGACGCGGTGTAGGTGAAGGCCTTCACGGACTGGTTGGCCTTCAGGATCGTCGCCATGTCCGGGCCGACCTGAGGCATGTAACCGAACACCGTGTACGAGCTCAGGTAGGGCTGCAGCTCCTTGCGGCGGGACCCCAGCATGCGGATGTCCGCGTCGGACGGCAGGATGGCGCGCCCGCCCAACCGAGCTCCCGGCAGGTCCATCTGGTAGTCGGGAGCCTTCTCCGGGCAGGAAAACACCACGGAGGTGTTGTCCTCGAAGAAGTCGATGGCCTCGGGGACGGTGTCCAGGAACCCGGCCACGCCCTCCTCGTTGTAGTAGTCGCCGGACAGCGCCTTCAGATAGGTCTCCGCTTCCTCGCGGGTGTCACCGGTGGCCGCTGCGCCCTTCGGGTTGCCCGGCACCCAGGACCACCCCGCGGACAGCGCCGTGGTGCCGCCGAAGTGCGGGGACTTCTCCGCCACGATCACGTTCAGCCCGTCATGGGCGGCCCGCAGAGCGGTGGCCATCCCGGCGGCACCGGAGCCGACCACCAGCACGTCGCACTGGTGGATGTGCTGGATGGGGGTGTTCTCAGTCATGTGTTCTCCAGAGGTCGGGGAAGGGTTCGAGGTGTTCGCCATGGTTAGATCCGGCCGGCGCCCTTGAGGTACGGCTCGCCGAGTCCCTGGATCGGGGTGTGGGCGGTCTCCCGGGAGCTGAAGCAGGCCACGGCGGCGATGAGGGCCACCACGCAGCCAAAGATCGCCACCGGGACCCAGCCGAACGCGCCGGCGCCGAGCAGCATGCCGCCGATCATCGGACCGAAGCCGGCCAGGATCAGGCCCAGCTGGTTGCCCATCGCCATGCCGGTGTAGCGGACCGGGGCGGCGAACAGCTCACCGAAGAACGAGGGCCAGATCCCGTTGAAGCCGGAGTACAGCACGGTCATGAAGAGCATCGAGGCGGCGAACACCAACCAGATGTTGCCGGTGCCCAAGGCCAGGAAGTACAGGAAGATGGAGACCGAACAGCCGATCATGGCGGTCAGCATCAGCGGTTTGCGGCCGATCCGGTCCGAGAGCTTGCCGGCGAACGGCATGACCGCCATGGATAGGCCGATGGCCACCGCATTGACGGTGAGGATGTCCGTGCGCTCGAATCCGCCCTGGTCCACGGCGTAGGACAGGCCGAACACGGTGAAGATCGTCTGCATCACGGAGAACGCGGACATCAGCAGAACTCGGAACACGTCCCCGCCCTGGTACTTCAGCACCTCGCCGGCGGGCAGCTTCTTCACCTCGCCGGCCTCGGCCACCTCTTCCTCGAAGACCGGGGTCTCGTCCAGTTTGGTTCGCACCCAGAAGGCGATGGCCAGCACGAAGATGGAGAGCAGGAACGGGATCCGCCAGCCCCAGCTCATCAGGGCCTCCTCCGGCAGGGCCGCGATGGGGATGAACACGATGGTGGAGAGCACCATGCCCGCGGCGTAGCCCATCATCACGAAGGAGGTGAAGAAGCCGCGGCGGCCCTCCGGGGAGTGCTCGATCGTCAGCGAGGACGCCCCCGCGGATTCGGCGCCGGCGGAGAAGCCCTGGGCCAATCGGGCGACCACCAGCAGGACGGTGGCCCAGATGCCGATCGAGTCAAAGGTCGGCAGCAGGCCGATCGCCAACGAGGCCAGGCCCATGATCAGCAGGGTCACCAGCAGCACGTTCTTGCGTCCCAGCCGGTCACCGAAGTGGCCCATCACCAGGCCGCCGAGCGGACGGGCGATGTAAGCCACGCCGAAGGTGGCGAAGGAGGCGATCGCCGCGATGGCCGGGTCGCCGCCCGGGAAGAACAGCTGCGGGAACACCAGGGCGGCGGCGGTGCCGTAGATGAAGAAGTCGTAGTACTCCATGGTGGAGCCCAGGAAGGAGGCCAGGGCCGCCTTCTTGGGCGTCCGCTTGGCGTCGAGCGCGTCCAGCGTGGCCCGCTCCGCCATCGGGTCCTGCGGGTGCAGTGGATCGTTCGCGGGCTGACGATGCTGTCCCGCGGTGCGGGGAGTGGTGGTGCTCATGAGGGGTCCTTGGGGGTGTGGGAGGACGGGGCGTCCTGCTCGGTGCTGATCTCCAGGTCCACGTAGGCCAGGTCCCGCACGTTCGGCAGGGAGAACGGCTTGATGGCCTCATGGAGGGGGTGGGTGTTGTAGACGGCGAGGGCGTCACGGTCCTCGAAGTCGGCGATGATGACGTGGTCCCAGGACTTGTCCGTCTTCAGGACGTCGGGTCCGTGGTCCAGGGCGAGCAGGCCGGGGATGGCGCCCCTCAGGCCCTCCAATCCGTCGATCCACAGCGCGCGGATCGCCTCCGTGAAGCTGTCCTTCCAGCGGAACATCACGATGTGCCGGATCATGCGGACACCTCCTCGAGGTCCCGCGAACCGGGCCGGGCAGCGCCCGGAGCGCGGCCGGCGTCGTGCCCGGTGCTGCCCACATACTCCGCCGGCTGGCCGGCCAGGGTGCGGCCGGCGAGGTAAGCCATCGTCATGAGCGGGCCGAGGGTGGCCCCGGCGCCGGGGTAGCCGGCGGCGTAGGGACTCTCGGTGGTGTTGCCCGCGGCGAACAGGCCGGCGATCGGTGCGCCGTCGACGTCGAGCACCTGGCCGTGGCCGTCCGTGGCCACACCACCGCAGGTGCCGAAGGCGCCGTTGACCACCTCGAGGGCGTAGTAGGGGCCGTACTGCAGCGGGCCGAGGGAGGGGTTGGGCCAGGCGTTGTCCGCGTCCCCCCAGTAGCGGTCGTACTCGGAGGTGCCACGGCCGAAGTCCGGATCCTCGCCTTCAACCGCGTGCGTGTTGAACCGGGCGACAGTGGCCTCGAGGGCCTCCACGGGGACGCCGATCTTCACGGCGAGCTCGCCCAGGGTGGGTGCCTCGACGAGATAGTCAGGGGTCGGCTGGCCGGCGCGGTGATCCATCAGGCCGTAGCGCTCCAGATACGACTGGTCGAAGACCACGTGCGCCGGCGTGTTCAGCGTCTGGTTCTGCGCGGAGTCCCAGGACTGCAGCACACGCGCCAGGTCGTTGTAATTCTGCGCCTCGTTGGCGAAGCGCTGCCCGTGGCGGTTGACCATGATGGAGCCCGGGCCCTGGCGCTCGAAGCGCAACAGGTTCCCCACCGGCTCGCCGTCCCGCAGGGTGCCGACCACGGACATCGGTGCCCACCAGGCCTCGCGGGTACCGCGGGTCATGGCGCCGATGCGCTGGACCATCTTCAGGGCGTCGCCGGTGTTCGAGGGCGGGGAGCACATCGTGTAGAGGCGGGTGGCGAGCATCGAGTCGGCCAGTGACTTGTCCCATTCGAAGCCGCCGGCCGCCAGCATTACGCCGGCGTTCGCTTGGATCTCGGTGCCGTCCTGAAGCACGACGCCGGCCACGCGCCCCGCGCTGGCCCCTCCCCCTGGCGCTGTGCGGGCAGAAGCCATCGGTTCGTTCTGGCCGGACAGTGAATGGTCGGGGCCGGCGTCCTCGGTGGTGGTGATGAGGCGCTCCACGCGGGCCTCGATGGCGAACTGCACGCCGTGGTCCAGGCAGGCCTTGAGGAGCATGGCGGCGAGGGCATGGCCCTTGGCCGCGAAACCGTTGGCCTGGCGAGCGTTGAGCTCGTCCCACGGAAAGGCGGTGAACGCCCCCCAGTCCTCGTACTCCTGCATGGTGTACGGGTGGCGGCCGTCGGAGCGGACGTGCTCGGCGATCGGGCCGAGGGCCTCGCGGTAGTTGAAGAGTTCGGGTTCCACGGTGCGCCCGCCGGTCACGGCTCCGGGCAGGTCCTGGCGGTAGTCCGGGAAGTTGTCCAGGAAGATGAAGCGCACGCCGAGCTCGTCCTCGGCGAAGCGGAGCATGGTGTCCCCGTGATCCAGGGCGGCGTCCAGCAGTTCGGCCCGGCCCCGGCCGCGGGCCACGGCCTCCACGTACTCGCGGCCGGCCTGCTTGGAATCGGCGATCCCCGCCTCGCGGGCGTAGTGGTTGTCCACCACCCACAGCATGCCGCCGGAGACGGCGGAGGTGCCGCCGAGCAGCGCGGACTTCTCCAGCACGATCACGGACAGTCCGGCGCGGGCGGCCGTGGCTGCGGCGGTCAGCGCGGCGGCGCCGGAGCCGACCACGACGACGTCATAGCGGCCGGCGTTCTCAGTGGAGTCTGCGGTAAGCAGGCGCATGGGTGGTTCCTTCGATCAACGGTGGTTCTGGGGTGTTCTGGAGTAGTTCGGCGCGACCCGAAGCCATGACCCAGAGCGTGACACCGATCACAACTCCGCCGAGAGGGGGTGTCCCATTGATCCGAACACCGGGGTCCGTTCAACGGGACGGCGTGATGCACCCACGGTGGCGGGCGTCGGCGAGGCAGGAATATAGCCGGGCCGCGGAGCAGCCACCGGGTCATACCCAGGTCGATGCCCATGGGCTCGCAGAACGTTCGGCGACACCGAAAATGTGATCCAGCTTCCATTTAAGCCGAAGCAGTACTACCGTAATACCGTATTAGTCCTTGGCTTCACCCGGGCCCTACCCCGCCCGGCTTCATGCCCAGCAACATCACGGAGAGTCAGTCCTATGAGTACCCGATCAGCCGCACAACCGAAGAGCCTCTTCATCGGGCTCGGCAACATGGGCCGGCCCATGGCGGCACAGTATGCCCCCGCCTTTCCATCCTGGGTTTTCGACATCGACGCCAGCGTCGCTGATGACGTTGCAGAAGAGACAGGCACCCTAGCGCTCCCACATCTCAGCGCCTTGCCGGCCGGCATCGAGACCGTCATTCTGATGCTCCCGAACAGCCAGATCGTCGAAAACACCCTGCGGGGCGAGGACGGTCTGTTCAGACAGTTGGGATCCGGTGCACTGGTGATCGACATGAGCTCATCACAGCCGGACAGCACCCGCGCCCTGGCCGCCGAAGCATCCGCATGCGGCATCCACTATGTGGACGCCCCGGTCTCCGGAGGAGTCCTCAAGGCTCGAACTGGCGAGCTGTCCCTCATGGTCGGCGGTTCGGAAGATGCCGTCGAGGCTGCTATGCCGCATCTCGAATCTATGGCTGGCGCCATCGTCAAGGCGGGCCCCTCGGGTGCCGGCCATGCGGCCAAAGCCCTGAACAATCTTCTCTCGGCCACAAACCTGGCCGCTGCTGCTGAGATCCTCTGTGTGGCCCAGGCCAACGGCATCGAGCCGGAAACCATGGTGGACGTCATCAACTCTTCCACGAGCCGCAGCCAGGCTTCCGAAGTCAAGTATCCCCGGCACATCCTGACTGGGACTTTCGACTCGGGCTTCGCGATGGATTTGATGATCAAGGACATGGCGATCGCCATGGATCTCATCAGGGCCAATTCCATCGAGGCGCCCCTGGTCAGCCGGACCAGTGAAATCGCGGCCGAGGCACGCGCCTCGTTGGACAACGAACGTCCTGACCACACCGAGTTGGCGCGCTATGTGGAAAACGTCAACCACACCACCCTGCGTTCCTCCCGCTAACCCACCTCAGGCATCCTGCCGCCCTGCGGGCCGCGAAGACGCCCGTCGAACCCTTGAGACAGGACTTTCTCATGACCAGCACCACTACCACTACGCCGCGGAAGGCCCCGGGGAAACCGCGTGCGGTCAACGCCAAGCTGATCGGCGGCCTGCTCGGTCCCGCCCTCTTCCTGCTGATCGTCTCACTCCCGGAGCTGGGCGGCATGGGGCAGTCGGCTCAGGCTGTCCTTGCCATCACCGCCTGGGTGGCCACCTGGTGGATCGCCGAGACGGTACCGCTGGCGGCCACTGCCCTGATCCCACTGATCCTCTTCCCCATCTTCGGCGTGGCCGAGCGGGATGACGTCATCGCCGCCTACGCCAATGACATCATCTTCCTATTCCTCGGCGGCTTCATCATTGCGGCGGCGCTGGAGAAAGTGAACCTGCATCGGCGCATCGCCCTGAGCATCATCAACGTCATGGGTACCAACCCATCGCGGCTCGTACTCGGATTCATGATCGCCACGATGTTCGTCTCGCTGTGGATCTCCAACACGGCCACCACCATGATGATGATTCCGATTGCCCTCTCGATCCTCAGCCAGTTTCACTTCAAGGACAACGACGAAGAGAACCGCAAAGTACGCCTGCTGGAGAAGGCTCTGATCTTCGGTACCGCCTACGCCGCCACGGCCGGCGGCATGGGAACACTGATCTCCGGCACGCCCAATCCCATCTTCGCCGCACAGGCCCTGGAAGTGGCTGACGTCGAGATCGGCTTCGGACAATTCATGCTGTTCGGCATCCCAGCCGCCATCCTCTCGACCCTGGTCATCTGGCTTTACCTCACTCGGGTGAAGTTCAAAGTGGGCCACCAACCGGTCCCGGGCGCCAAGGAGATCATCCAGGAGGAACTTCAGGCGCTCGGCAAGATGTCGCGGGACGAGGTCCTGGTGCTCGTCACGTCAGCGAGCATCGCCTTCCTGTGGATCACGCGGACCTTCTTGTGGTCCAACCTCATCCCCTCACTCTCCGACGGCATGATCTCCGTCGCAGGAGTCGTCGCCCTGTTCCTGCTCCCGGCCAAGGGCGGTGGGCGGCTTTTGACCTGGAAGGACACTGCCAAGGTTCCGTGGGACGTTCTGCTCCTCTTCGGTGGCGGTCTGGCAATCGCCGTCGGTTTCGAACAGTCCGGCCTCTCTGAGTGGTTCGGCAGCAGCCTCGGCATCCTGCAGGGAGCCCCGCCCGTTCTCGTCGTATTCGTTGGTGCCACGCTGGTGCTGTTCCTGACGGAGATCACCTCCAATACCGCAACCGCGACGTTGTTGATACCCGTCTTCGGCGTGGTGGCCTCGGCCATCGGGATGGACCCGATGCCGCTCATGCTGGCCGCCGCGTTGGGTGCCAACTTCGCCTTTATGCTGCCAGTGGCCACGCCGCCGAACGCCATTGCCTACGGCACCGGCAAGATCTCCATCCGCGAGATGGTAACGACCGGATTCTGGTTGAACATCGTCCACGCCTTCTACATCACCGCCATCGTCATGCTGTGGTTCCCCGTGGTCTTCTAGACCACATCGAGTCCCGGAATCCAGGGACAAGACATGAAGAGGGGCCGGACAGTCACACTGTCCGGCCCCTCTCGAGTTCCGCTGCGCTCAGTCCTTGCCGGTGTGCACCTCCACCTGCGGTTCGAGGGTCTCCACCTGAACGACTTCCTGCCAGGCCTCTACGCCGTACTGGAAAGCGACAATGCCCGCCTCCGGCAGGGCGATCTCGATCGCCTCGAGGATCTCCTGCGGAGACGCACCGTGATCCAGGGCCACCTGGATGTGACTCTTCAATTGCGGCTTGGGAGCGCGCATGACGGTCAGGCTCAGGATGAACAGCAATTCCTTGGTCTTGGCGTCCAGAAGACGGGGCTTCAAGTAGGCGCCCGAGACAACCGTATTGGCAGCTTTGAGCACCTCGAAATCCGCCGTGGCCATGATCTTGTGGTACTCGAGAACGTAACCGCGCTTCTCGGCCATGTCGTTGATGTACTGCTGCGCTTCGCTGGACATGATAGGCCCCTTCAAATGTCGGATGCGGGATCCGTGTGATCCGCAACACTGGGTCGGTCGCTAAAACTATAATACGGTATTATGGGATCAGTTCAACTGGAGTTGTCCACCCGCGCCGCAGACCAGGGACAATACGAACATGACTGAAGCAACCCGCATCAAGCGCGTGGCCGCACCCTTACGTCACCAAGTGGCCGAAGGGTTGCGAGATGACATCCACGAAGGGCATTTCACCCCCGGCCAACGACTCGTCGAGAACCAACTCTGCGAGCGCTACGGGGTGTCGCGGACCGTTGTACGCGAGGCCCTGCGACAGCTGGAATCCGAAGGACTGATCCAGGTCGAGCCGAACCGAGGCCCTGTGGTCGTCGTACTCACGGAGCAGGACGTCGAGGATCTGTATCGTGTCCGGAGTTCGCTGGAGGGACTTGCCGGCGAGCTTTTCGCCGAGGCCGCGACGTCGGGTGAATGCGAAGCGCTGATCAACGCACACCGGCACCTTGAGACGACGCTCAGGACAGGCGCACTCAAAGAGCAGGTCAAGGCCAAGGACGAATTCTATGAATCACTGCTGACCGGCACCCACAATGCCGTCCTGCAGTCCATGGTGGAGAGCATCCACGGCCGGACGCGCCTCTTCCGCAGCCTCTCCCTACAGGCACCCGGACGCCCCCAAGAGTCGATCATCGAACTGCAAGAGGTGACCGACGCTGCCGCCGTGCAGCGGAATCCCGCCGCGGCCCGCGCCGCCTGCCAGGTCCACATCACCCGCGCCGGCGAACTGGCACTGGAGACTCTCCGGCAGAAGGACGCCACGGAAATTGCGGTTCTCTAGATCTCCACGCCAGACCAGTATTACTGTATTACGGTACAGAGGACACTGGCAGGATCTTGAGGAGTACAACGTGGATACGAACACCACCATCGGCACGCCGGTCGATTTCGCGATCAACGCGGTTGACCCAGGGCCGGTTCCCCATTGGATCAACGGCGGACCCGTGCTTTCTTCCGACGGCACTTCCCACGCCGTACTCAATCCTGTTACGGGCGGCCCAGGGGCCACGGTCTCCCTCGGAACAGTCGTCGACGTCGACGTCGCAGTAAGATCAGCCGCTGGCGCCGCGTGGCAGTGGCGCAAGATGGCGTCTGCCGAGCGCGCGTCCCTCATCGGCTCCTTGGCCCGGCTCATTCGGGAGAACCTCGAGCTCCTCGTCACCCTGGAACGGGCCGAGACGGGTAAGCCGCGGGCCGTCGCTGAGGCCGAGGTCCGCGGGGCTGCGGAGTACTTCGAGTTCTATGCAGGCCTGTCCCACCTGCCGCAGGGCGAGGTCATCAATGTCGTGCCAGATCAACACGTCTATACCCTGCGCGAACCCTTCGGCGTCATCGGCGTCATCACCCCGTGGAACATCCCGATCAATCAGGCCGCCCGGGCGGTCGCCCCCGCGATCACCGCCGGCAATGTCGTCGTCGTCAAACCGGCAGAATCCACCTCCCAGACCACTGTCGCACTCGCCAGGCTGGCGACCGAGGCGGGCCTGCCTCGCGGAGTCTTCAATGTCGTTCTCGGGCGGGGCGATGTCGTCGGAGACGCCATCGTCCACCACCCTGACGTGAGGAAGGTCGCCTTCACTGGATCTGTCGCCGTGGGTCAGGAGATCGGCCGCGTTGCCGCCGATCGCATTCTCCCGCTGACCCTGGAGTTGGGGGGCAAATCAGCGAACATCGTCTTCGCCGATGCGGACCGCGAGTTCGCCGCGACGGAGGCCGTGCGGGCTTTCACCACGAATGCCGGCCAAGTGTGCTCCTCCGGCACTCGCCTTCTCGTCGAGCGGTCGATTCACGACGAGTTCGTGGACAGAGTCGTCGATATCGCGAGCGGGATCAGGCCGGGCGTCGATATGGGTCCCATGATCACCAAGGGCCAGTTCGACCAGGTTCAGGACTATTTCGGGGTCGCCCGTCAGGAAGGAGCCACGGTCGCGCTCGGCGGCACCATGGCAAGAGAGCCCCACCTGGAGGGTGGCTTCTACATCAACCCGACCGTCTACACCGGTGTACGAAACTCCATGCGCATCGCCCAGGAAGAGATCTTCGGTCCCGTGTTGGTCGTCATTCCCTTTGACGGGGAACAGGAGGCCGTCGAGATCGCCAACGACTCCGAATTCGGACTCGTCGGTGGTGTATGGACCCAGAACATGGCGCGGGCTATTCGCGTATCGGAAGCCCTGGAAGCCGGGCAGATCTATGTCAACACATGGTCCACCGCTTCAGTCCAGACATCCTTCGGTGGCCAGAAGAGGAGCGGTTACGGGCGCGAGAAGGGCATCGAGGCACTGAACCATTACACCCAGCTCAAGAGCGTGACCATCGCGCTTCGCTGAGCCATGCCCGTCCTTCTCATCCGCAGCAAGGACATCCGATTCTGGCTTCAATTTCCGCATCGATGATCGGCAGCGTCAGTTCGGGCGGGGCGCGCTGCGGCGCTGCATGGCGCGGGCCGCGGGCTCGTGGCCCAGCCGGCGGGTGATAGCGCGGGCCGCGAACTGCAGTTGCGGGATGGTGACGGCCAGGTGCTCCTCGCCCCGGGGGACGATCACGGTGAGCGTACCCACGATGCGATGGTCCTCCACAAAGATCGGCACCGAGATCCCGCTCGACTCCTCCACGATGATCCCCGCCATGGACACGAAGCCGTTGCGGCGGATGTCCGCCAGCACGCCGCGCAGCTGATCCGGATCCGTGACGGTGTCCGGGGTGAGCTTCTCCAGGCGCCGGTGCAGGAAACGGTCCTGCTCCTCCTGCGGCGCATAGGCCATGAACACCAGCCCCGCCGAGCAGCCGTGGACCGGCAGTCGGCCGGCGATCCGGGTGATGTTGATCGTGGCGTCGTCGGCGGCCAGCCGCTCCAGATACAGCACGTCCGTGCCCTCCAGCACACCGAGCGAAACGTGGTTGCCGGTGTGGTTGAGCAGGTCCTCCATGGGCGGCAGTGCCGCCTCACGAAGGGAGGACGCCCGCGAGCCCCGGGAGGCCATCTCCCACATCCGGTGCCCGTGGCGCAGCCGTCCGGAGTCATCTCGCACCAGCAGTCCCTCCACCTCCAGCTCGGCGACGAGGCGGTGGACGGTGGAGACCGGCAGCCCCACGGCCCGGGCCAGTTCACGCAGGTGCAGCGCGGGAGTGTCATCGCTGAAGGCAGCCAGGATCCGCACCACGCGGTGGATGACGGATTCGCCGGAGGGCGAGTTGGCCACGGCATGCCTTTCGTCGACAGAGTGACCCTGATCATACCGATCAATGGAACACCCTCGGGAGTACCCACCGGATCGGCCCTACCGTTGCCGCCATGACCGAGACCACCGCCACCCCCTCCGCAGCTTCCTCCGCGTTCTCCTCTGTAGCCGGACGCGCCGCCGGCAAGGTCGTGCTGATCTCCGGGGCGGCCCAGGGCATGGGCGCCTCGCATGCCCGGGTGCTGGCGGCGGCCGGGGCCAACGTCGTCATCGGCGACCTCCAGGTTGAGGCCGGCACCGCCCTGGCCGAGGAGATCACTGCGATCGCCGGCCGGCGGGCCGCCGCCTTCACCCCGCTGAACGTGACGAGCCTTCAGGACTGGACAGCCGCCGTCGGGCACTGTGTCCGGGAGTTCGGGAAGCTGGACGTGCTGGTCAACAACGCGGGGATCTACACGCCCGGGAATGTGGAGGACGCCTCCGTGGAGGACTGGTCCCGGACCCTCGAGATCGACCTGACCGGGACGTTCCTCGGGATGAAGGCCGCGGTGCCGGAGCTGAAGAAGCAGCGCACCTCCTCGATCATCAACGTGTCCTCGATCGCCGGGCTGGTCGGCTTCAAGAACCGCGCCGCGTACTCCGCCGCGAAATGGGGCGTGCAGGGGCTGACCAAAACCTCGGCGCTGGACTTCGGGGAGGACGGGATCCGGGTGAACTCCATTCACCCCGGCTCCGTGGAGACACCGCTCACCGCCGGCCTGAAGCGGGGACTCGGGCAGGTGCCCGCCGGCCGCGCCGCCCAGGTCGAGGAGATCAGCTCCCTGGTGCTCTACCTGGCCTCGGACGAGTCCCGTTTCATCTCCGGCTCGTCCATCGCCATCGACGGCGGCGAGACAGCGGGCAACCACCTGCGGCAGGATTCCTGACCCGAAGTGCGGTGAGCGCACCGCCGCCCCCTCAGGGGAGGTGCCCGAAGATGAACTCCTCAGCGTGTCGGATGGCCTTGGTGAAGGCCTGGTTGCGCAGCGTCACCCGTTCCCGGTCCACTCCGTCATCCGGTTCGACGTACTGGGTCGGGCCGGGATGCAGGACCCAGATGTCGCCCTGCGGTGGCAGATAGAACACGCCGAACGAGCGGTGCTCGGAGTCATCGGCCCACATCGGCACGACGGCGACGGCCGCACCCGTGTCCACATTGATCCACTGAGCGCGAGGCATCGGCGGCTCGGTCACCTCGGGATCCAGAAACGGGGCTGCGCCTTTGCCCCACCGCTCCTCGAATCGCTCGTAGAAGGTGGGCAACAGCGAGTGGTTATACGGTCGCCACGAACTCATTCCGGTCATTTCCATCACGATTCCTCCGGGCCCGCGCCCGCCCTTCGCCCCACCCTGTATGGGTCCGGAGGGCGGGACGGGGCCCCGGAACGGGATCCGGGGCCCCGCTGTGCCGATTCTCAGGAGTTGGACTCCACGAGCTGCCTCGGCTCGCCTACCGCCTCGACTTGGATGCGCCGTGGCTTGGCGTGCTCGGCCACGGGTATGCGCACGGTGAGAACACCGGCCTCGTAGCCCGCAGTGATCGCTCCGGTATCGAGTTGCTCGCCCAGGATGACCTGGCGGCTGAAGACACCGCGCGGTTGCTCCGAGGCCAGCATCTCGGCCCCTTCGGGTGCCCGCGGTGCCCGCTCGGCCCGGACGGTCAAGGCGTTGCCTTCGATCCCCAGGTCGATGGAATCCGCCTCCACCCCGGGCAAATCGAACGCGATGGCGAACTGGTCGCCCTCCCGCCAGGCCTCCAACGGCATCGCGGCCGGCCTGGATCGGGTGCCCAGCACCTGCTCGGCGAGACGGTCAAGGTCGCGGAACGGATCGGTACGCATCAGCATGATGACTCACTCCCAACAGATGGTCGATGTATTCAGTGGTCCCAGCCTTGAGGATCTCAACTGGCTGGTACATATTTAATAACTCACGGACACAAGGTATGCAAGGGTGGATTCCCGGACGAGTGGAAAGGTTCCCCGGTGTGAGCAAGGACAACCACGGCGTGTACAGCATCTCGGTCACCGCCAGGATGGTGGGGATGGAGCAGCACAACCTGCGCCAGTACGAGAGCCGTGGCCTGCTGGAGCCAGAGCGGACCCCCGGAGGCACCCGCCTCTACAGTGACCGGGATGTGGCTGCGCTTCGGCGCATCGGAGAGCTACTGGCCGATGGCCTCAACCTGGCCGGAGTCCGGCTGGTGCTGCAGCTCGAGGCCCGGAACCGACAGCTGACGCATCAGGTGAGGCGCCTCCAAGACCGGGCCTAGTCACCGCCGCCCGGCCCTGGAGCACACCCTCCGTCCACCCTTAATCCACCCTCACCGTGAACGTGTACTCACTCGACGTCCGGCTGTCCGGTGCCACCACTCCCACGGTGAAGCGCGTCTTGTGCCGGACTGGCACCCTGACCGGCCGGGAGTGCCGCACCTGGGACCCGTTGACCGTCAGGGAGCGGACGTTGCTGGACATCGCGGTCGGCAGCACGGACACCGAGCGGGTGCCGCGGGGCACCACGATCTCGTAGTCGAACACCCAGGGGTTGAACTTGTCCGTCAGCCTGTTCTCCACCCCGTTCGAGGGCGGCGCCCAGTGCACGTCCGTGCCCACCAGCCGGCCGCCGTCGATCTCGAGGTGGCTCAGGACCGAATAGCGCAGATGCCCGCCCTCGGCGTTGTAGTCCACCGTCACCCCGGAGGGGTAGGCGTCCGTCGGCGAGCTCAGGTAGTCCCGCGGCTGGTCCAGGCCGGCGCCGATGGAGTTGCCCACGGCGATCCAGTTCGGGTCCCGCCACATGTCCCCCACCTTGGACATCCGGGAGTTGCGCACCGGCCCCGTGGGGTTGCCGCTGATGCCGCCCCGGATGGAGGGCTCGATGGCGGCGTCGCCGTCGTCGATCATGTTCTGGAAGCACTCGATGAAGTTGTCGATGCACTCCATGCCCACGGCCACGTCCTGATGGGCATTCGTCACCTCGACCACGCGGCCGCTTCGGCTGCGCTTCCGGTAGTCCGCCACCAGCTGGCGCTGCAGGGACAGGAAGAGGTCCGCGCGGATGGAGTTGAACTGCGTGGTGTCCGCCGTGTACGGGCGGTTGCAGCCGTAGTGATCGGAGCAGTACACCCAGCCGGCCTGGTTGATGAGCGCCGTGATCAGCCCGTTGGTGTGGCCGGGCGCATGGAACAGGCTGACCTGGACATTGCCCAGATCGATCTCGAAGCCGTCCTCCACGGCGACGGCGGCCTGGCCGGCCAGGCGGTGGTCCTCACGCCGGGCGGCGCTCAGGGCGGCCTTCTCCCGGTCGGTGCAGTACAGGGTGACCCCGGCGGAGGTGAAGTTGTGGATCTGTTCGGCATGGTCCGGATGGTTGTGGCCGAGGACCAGGTCGTAGGGCCGGGAGGCGATGGTGTCGATGAAGGCCTTGAGGTCGGCCTTCTCCGCGCCGTACTCACCCGCGTCGAAGACGATGCCCCTCCGGGAGCCCTCGATGTAGTAGACGTTGGCCTGGTAGTACTCGGAGGGATTGTTGATCTTCCAGATGGCCGGCTGGGAGCGCCCGGCGCGCTTGACCTGCTGGGCCCGGAACTCCCCCTGCAGCGGGCGGACGATGTTCCAGGAGAACTCCCGGACGGAACTGGCGCTCATCCCGTCCTTCACGGCCACGGCCTTGAGCCGGTACTCCTTGGAGTCCGTGGTGGAGGACAGCGGGTTCACGAACTGCAGCACGCCGTTCTGGCGCAGATCGAACGTCGGGGAATCCGTGCTCGGGTCCGCCGGCTCGCTGCCGTCATCCGTGTAGGTGTAGTGGATGGTGGCACCGTCGGTGGGCGTGGTGATGTCGATGTAGCGCCGCGGGGCGGTCGTCCCCGGCTTGCACATGACCTGCGGCGGAGAGACGAGTTCCCGCGTCAGCCGGTCGAAGATGGTCCGGGCCTCCTTCGCCGAGAGCGGGGACCGCGGGGAGAGCCTCGTGCGGGATTCGCCCGTCATGAAGCCGGCGGCCAGCATCGCGTTGACACTGCCGCGCAGGGGCTGGTCCACCGCGTTGGCGTCGGAGAATCGGCTCAGGGCGTTCTGGTCCGACGCGGGCAGGTGGAAGGCCTTGGCCAGCATGTCCGCGGCATCCTGGCGGGTGATCGGTTTGCGCGGGTTGAAGGTCCGCTTGGCGTTGGACACGACCCCCTCTTCGAGCGCGGTCTCGATCTGATAGGAGTGCTCGGTCTTGCCCAGCTTCACATCGTTGAAGGTCGGCTGGGGCAGCTTGTACGGGTCGATGTACATCGACGAGTGCACCCAGTCGAAGTGGTTGGAGATCAGGGAGATGAACTCCCCGCGCGTGAGGTGCTGGGGGCCGCGGTGGGCCGCGGCCGGGTCGGCCGATGCCGCGGTGACTCCGACCGTGGCCGCCGCGGCCACGGCGAGGACGCCGAACTGCCGGCGGGACACCCGGGACCGCGTGAGCTCGTCCACTGTCGGCAGAGCGGAATCATGTGTGCAGGAGCACATCTGGTCCATGGTTGATCTCTTTCCTCACGGTGCGCATTTCGGGATGGTGGTGATGAATGATTGAACCCTAGGGTGACGCTCCTGGAGTGACGAGAAGTTTCAACGAGTTTCATGAGGAGGCCACGGTGCCCGAGCCGGTCCGGGTGACGATCTACGATGTGGCCCGGGAGAGCGGCGTCTCCCCCGCTACCGTCAGCAGGGCCCTGGGCCAGCCCCAGAAGGTCCACCCGCACACCCTCGCCCTGGTCCTCGCCGTCGTGGACCGCCTCGGCTACCGCCGCAACGCCTTCGCCCGATCGGCCGGCTCCCCGCGCACCGGAACCATCGCCATGGTGGTCCCGGACATCACCAACCCCTACTATTCGGAGGCCATCCACGGGGCCGAACGCAGGGCCCAGACCGCGGACATCGGGCTGGTGCTCGCCAACACCGGCGAGGATCCCGCCCGGGAGCGAGCCGTCCTGGAGCGCCTCATCGGCCGGGTGGACGGATTCATCCTCACCTCGAGCCGCCTGTCCGACGCGGAGGTCACGGCCCTGTCCGACCGGGCCAGCGTCGTGCTGCTGAACCGGCATGTGGAGGGCATCTCGTGCTCCCTCGTGGACCAGGACCAGGGATCTCAGCGCATCATCACCCACCTGGCGGCCCTGGGCCACACCCGGGTGGCCTATGCCGGCGGTCCGTCCAGCAGCTGGGTCCGCCACCAGCGGTGGAACGCCTTGTCCGGCTCCGCACAGTCACACGAGCTGGAGATCCGCCAGCTCGGCCCTTTCCGGCCCTCACTGGAGGATGGGCCCGCGGCGGCCGAAGAGGTCCTGCGCGCCGGGGCCACCGCCGTCGTCGCCCACAACGATCTCCTGGCCATCGGGATCATCCAGCACGTCCAGGGCAACGGCCTCTCCGTCCCCGCGGATCTCAGCGTGGTGGGGTACGACGACATGTTCGTCTCCCGGTTCTGCACACCCCCGCTGACCACCCTCGGAGGACAGTACGAGGCTGCCGCTCACCACGGCGTCGAGATGTTGGTGGAGGGCCGGCGCAATCAACTCGTGGTGCTGCCCTCCAGCCTGGCCATCCGGGAGTCCACCGGTCCGGCCCCCGTCTCCGGGCCTTGCACCTCCGCGCCCCTTCGTCCATAGTGATGGTGGCCGAGTGACCTTCATCACACACTTCACCGTCATGCGGTGCCTCGGCCCCGACCTCCGGAGGAATCATGCCGTCCACCCCTCGCACCTCGAATGTTCCCCGCCGCACCCTCCTGGGCGCCGGCGGCATCGCTGCCCTCAGCGCCCCGATCCTCGGCGCGGGTTCCGCAGGGGCCGCCACTGCGGCCACCGGCCCCGTGCTGGCCGCGGCGGCGAACGTGCCGGACACCGGCATGCACCTGGTCACCCTCGGAACCGCTGCCGGACCGGCGATCCGCGGGCCGCGGCACGGGATCGCGAGCGCCGTCGTCGTTGACGGGCTGCACTATTTGGTGGACTTCGGGCTGGGGATGCCGCGGCAGGCCTCCGAGGCCGGCCTGACCGGCAACAAGCTGCGCCAGGGGTTCGTCACGCACCTGCATTCGGACCACATCTCCGAGCTGAGTGCCTACATGCTCTACAACTGGGACACCCCGGTGCAGGGCGTCACCTCCCGGGTGGGGATCGTGGGCCCCGGCCGGGTCCGCCTGCCCCGGGGGATCCGGCCGGTCGTCTCCCCGCCGCAGACCGGCATGAAGGACGTCATCCGGAATCTGATGCGCGCCAACGCCTATGACATCAACATCCGCACCACGGACGAGGCCCGGATCCCGCTCGATGAGCTCTTCGAGGGCGTGGACATCGAGCTGCCCCGGCGCCCGCGGTCGGATCCGGACCGCAATCCCGTCCCGGACATGGAGCCGTTCACCATCTACGAGGACGACCGCGTGCGCGTGAAGGCCACCCTGGTGGAGCACCTGCCGGTCTTCCCGTCCTTCGGCTTCCGCTTCGAGACCGAGTATGGCGTGATCACCTTCTCCGGTGACACCGCCGAGACCCCCAACATGGTCCGCCTCAGCCAGGACGCCGACCTCCTGGTCCACGAGGTCGTCAACATGGACTACTACCGGGACCAGGATTTCACCGAGGAGTTCCTGCACCACCTGGAGTCCAGCCACACCACGCCCGAGGGCATCGGACGGATTGCCGCCGAGGCCGGGGCCAAGAAGGTCGTGGTCAGCCACATGGCCGGGGTCTTCACCGACGCCGACCTGGCCGGCATCGCCGAGTTCTACGACGGCCCTTACACCCTGGCCGCCGACCGGCAGTTGTTCAGCGTCTGACTCAGTGCCTGACGGGAGGGCCGGCGCGGATAGCGCGGATAGACTGCCGGAATGTCCGCGCCTCCCCCATCCCAGCGCATCCCCGGCCGCACCCTGCTCGTGGGCTGCGGCGCACTCGGCACCCGGCTCGGGGAGCGCCTCGCCGCGGACGGCGGGGAGGTGTTCGCCCTGCGCCGCACCACGGCCGGGCTTCCCGCCGCCTTCACCGCCCTGCCGGTGGACCTGCAGGTGCCCGTGCGCACCGCACTGCCGGCCGTAGACGCCATGGTCATCACCCTGCCTCCCGGCGGCCCGGTGACCGGCCCGGCTTCCGTGGAGAATCCAGGGCACGACGACGGCTACCTCGCCTCGCTGCGGAACCTCGCCGCCGCGTTGCCGCAGGTCCCGGTCCGCGTGGTCCTGGTGTCCTCCACCCGCGTGCTCGGCGGCCACACCCACGGCCGGCCTCTCACCGAACGGGACGCTCCCGCCCCGGTGGGCCCGCGCGCCAGCACCTTGCTCGAGGGTGAGCGGCTGGCGGATGAGCTCTTCAACGCCGTCATCCTCCGCCCAGCCGGGATCTACGGGCCGGGGCGCGAGATGCTGCTGCGTCAGGCCCTCGAGGGCACCCCGGTCCAGTACGCCCGCCGCACGAACCGCATCCACGAGGACGACCTGGTCCGTACCCTGCACGCCCTGCTGACCGCGGAGGAGCCGCCCCGCCTGCTGCACGCGGTGGACCGGTCACCGGCACCCCTGGGCGAGGTCATCACCTACATCGCCCACCGGCTCGGGGTCCCGCCCCCGCCGGCCGTCGAACCGGAGGAGGCGAGCGGCACCGTCCTGGACGGCGCGCGGCTCCTGGAATTCCTGGGCAGCCTGGAGCATCCCACGTTCCAATCCGGCTACGGCCAGCTCATCGATGACCGGAACGGGGCAGGATCCCCGGAGCAGTCCTAGGGCACGTGGTGGCCGGCGGCCTGGAGCAGCCCGTACCACTCGCCCCGGGTGAGCGGGAGGTCGGAGCCGGCCACGGCGTCGGCGATCCGCTGCGGATTGGTGGTGCCGAGGACCACCTGCATGTGGGCGGGGTGGCGGGTGATCCAGGCCGTGGCGATCGCCGCCGGGGTGACGCCGTACTGTCCGGCCAGCCGGTCCAGTTCGGCGTTGAGTTCCAATTGCTCCTCGGAGCCGAAGAACACGCCACCCTGGGCGCCCCGCTGGAAGGGCGACCAGGCCTGGAGCGTGATGCCGTGGAGACGGCAGTAATCCACGATCCCCCCACCATCCCGGGTCAGCGAGTCTTCCTGGCCGGCCATGTTCGAGGCCAGACCCTGGGCCACAATCGTAGAGTGCGTCAGGGAGAACTGGACCTGGTTGACGAGCAGCGGCTGGCGGACGGCGGTCTTGAGCAGGTCGATCTGGCGCGGCGTGTGGTTGGAGACGCCGAAGGACCGCACCTTCCCGGCGGACTCGAGCTCATCGAAGGCGCGGGCCACCTCCTCCGGTTCCACGAGGGCGTCCGGGCGATGCAGCAGCAGCACGTCGAGGTACTCGGTGCGCAGTGCTCGCAACGACTCCTCGACGGAGGCCACGATGTGCTCGTACGAGGAGTCGTAGTGCCACTCCCGGTCCACGATCCCGGTCTTGGTCTGCAGCGTGATCTGTTCCCGCTCGGCGCTGCCGAGGCTC
>NZ_JALDXU010000084.1:0-14368 GCF_032154715.1 Citricoccus sp.
CCCCCCTTCGTGGATCAGGGATGCCGTTGCTCCCGGACATCGTGGATCGGCTGGGTCAGGGCCGGGTCTGAGCCGGCGCGGGACGCATGGCGATCCGGGGGAGTCAGAGCCTCAGTCGGCGTCCACGGGCTGCTTCTCGTGCAGCTTGTTCGTCTCGTCCTGCCACAGGGTGGTCTGCGGGCGAAGGGTCTCTTCCACTGCGCGGGCGTGGTGCCCGCAGAACAGCAGCTCGCCTCCGCTGGGCAGGACAGCGCGGACATAGGCCTGAGCCCCGCAACGGTCGCAACGGTCGGCACCGGTCAGGACCGGCGGTTCAATCGTCGTGGCGGTGGTGGTCATGTTGGCCTCCTCATGTGGTGCCCCTATTCCCCTCGGGCCGGTCCGCAGGGACCGGGGGGATCGGTACTTGAAGGGTACTGCGTACACCTACGGAACCATCATCCTCGCACTTTTGGCCGCAGGCGCGAGCGGGAAGGGCCTGTTTTCGCTGATTGCGTACCCGGTGGTACTCGGACTGCGCTGCGTCCTCCGAGTCCGAGGCGCCGCGGTCCTCGGCGCCTGACGTGGTCCGTCAGGGCCCGAGATCAGCTGATGTGGCGCGGTCCCCGCCGGGTTCCCGCCGAACGGTGCCACGTGCCGATAACCTGAAAGACGATCATCAACCTCTTCGTGAACCGGCGAGGGGACGTCAGCAGCAGTCAGGGAAGTAAGGGAAACGCATGTCCCGCAGCAGTGAGTACAACGCCCGGCACCTCTCCGTGCTGGAAGGCCTCGAGGCCGTCCGCAAGAGGCCCGGTATGTACATCGGCTCCACGGACTCCCGCGGCCTGATGCACTGCCTCTGGGAGATCATCGACAACTCCGTGGATGAGGCACTGGGCGGCTACGGCCAGTCCATCACCGTGACGCTGCACGCGGGCGGCGCTGTGGAGGTCGAGGACAACGGCCGCGGCATCCCGGTGGACATCGAGCCGAGGACGGGCCTGTCCGGCGTCGAGGTGGTCTTCACCAAGCTGCACGCCGGGGGCAAATTCGGGGGTGGCTCCTACGGTGCCTCGGGTGGGCTGCACGGGGTGGGCGCCTCCGTGGTCAACGCCCTCTCGTCCCGCCTGGACGTCCAGGTCTTCCGCGGCGGCAAGATCCACCAGTTGTCCTTCCACCGGGGCGAGCCCGGGCAGTTCAGGGACACGGGGTCCACCGCCCGGCCGGATGCGCCGTTCACTCCCTCGGCGGACCACTCGCCCATGGAGATCGTGGGCAAGGCCAAGCGCGGGCAGACCGGCACCAGGGTGCGGTACTGGGCTGACGAGCAGATCTTCACCCCGGACGCGACGTTCTCCTACGAGGACCTGCAGCAGCGGGCCCGGCAGACCGCGTACCTCATCCCCGGACTCAAGATCACGCTGCGGGACGAGCGCCGGCTGCCGGACACCCCGGGGGAGATGGGGCCCCATGAGGAGGTCTTCCACTACGACGGTGGCATCTCCGAGTTCGTGGACCATCTCTCCTCCGTCAGCCCCATCACCGATGTGTGGCGGCTGCAGGGCTCTGGCACGTTCTCCGAGCGCGTTCCCGTCTTGGGCGAAGACGGCCGCTCGGCCATGCAGGACGTGGAGCGCCAGTGCGAGGTGGACATCGCCCTGCGCTGGGACGTCGGCTATGACACCCACCTGCGTTCCTTCGTCAACATCATCTCCACGCCCAAGGGCGGCACTCACCAGTCGGGCTTCGAGCAGGCGTTGCTGAAGACGGTCCGCAAGGTGGTGGAGGCCAATGCCCGCAAGCTCAAGGCCGGCAACGACAAGATCGAGAAGGACGACGTGCTGGCCGGGATGACGGCGGTGCTGACCGTCCGTCTGGCCGAACCGCAGTTCGAGGGGCAGACCAAGGCGGTTCTCGGCACCCCGGCCGTGCGCCAGATCGTGGCCAAGGTGGTCGAACAGCAGCTCGGCGCGATCCTGAAGTCGACGAAGAAGCACGAGAAGAACCAGGTCTCGGTGCTGCTGGAGAAGGTCGTCTCGGAGATGAAGTCCCGCATCTCCGCCCGGACCCACAAGGAGAACCAGCGGCGCAAGAACGCCCTGGAGACCTCCACCATGCCGGCCAAGCTGGCCGATTGCCGGACCACGGACGTGGCGTCCTCGGAGCTGTTCATCGTGGAGGGTGACTCCGCCCTCGGTACGGCGAAACTGGCCCGTTCCTCGGATTTCCAGGCCCTGTTCCCGATCCGCGGCAAGATCCTCAATGTGCAGAAGGCCTCCGTGGGAGACATGCTCTCGAACGCCGAGTGCGCAGCGCTGATCCAGGTTGTCGGCGGTGGCGCCGGACGCAGCTTCGACCTGTCCTCCGCGCGGTACGGCAAGGTGATCCTGATGACGGATGCGGACGTGGATGGCGCTCATATCCGGACCCTGCTGCTCACCCTGTTCTTCCGCTATATGCGCCCGATGGTCGAACAGGGCCGCGTGTTCGCCGCTGTGCCGCCCCTGCACCGGGTGGAGGTCATCCACTCCGGCAGCAAGGCCAACGAGGTGGTCTACACCTATTCGGAGAACGAACTGCACGGACTGCTGGCCCGCCTCGAGAAGGACGGCCAGAACTACAAGGAACCGATCCAGCGGTACAAGGGTCTGGGGGAGATGGACGCGGACCAGCTGGCGGACACCACCATGGATCCGCGCGTGCGGATGCTCCGCCGGGTGACCATCCCCGAGGCGGAGGAGGCGCTGCAGCGGGCCGAACACGTCTTCGACCTGTTGATGGGCTCCAACGTGGCACCGCGCAAGGACTTCATCATCTCCGGCGCCAGCGAACTCGACCTCGACCGTATCGACACCTGAGGTGACGTCCGAGGCCTGGCCCGGCCAACCCGGCTACGACGCCCTGGCGGAACTGTACGACCGGACCTTCCCGGGGCCCTGGCAGCGGCCGTTGGACCGCCACGCCGTGGACGCCTTCGCCGACGCGCTGCCCCGGGGCGGGACCATCCTGGACCTGGGGTGCGGCACCGGCCACGTCACCGTGGAACTGGCCTTCCGCGGCTTCACCACCATCGGCGTGGACCCGTCAGCCCGGATGCTGGAGATCGCACGCAGGCGCTATCCTCAGCGCACCTGGATCGCCGGTGACGCCCGCTTTCCCGCCGCAGACCCGGTGGTGCGCGCCGCTGGTCCTGTCAGCGGGATCCTGGCCCGGTTCAGCCTGATACATGTCCCACCCGAACAGGTTCCGGCGGTCCTGCAGTCCTGGGCGGCGCACACGGAGCCCGGCTGCCAGGTGCTCCTGGTGTTCCAGGGGCTGCTGGACTCCGGGCAGGATGTGGAGGAGTTCCCGCACGCCGTGGCCCGGGCCTGGCGATGGAACCCCTCGACGTTGGCCCGAGTCCTTGACGAGGCCGGATTCGCCGAGACGTGGCGGATCATCGTCTGCCCCGACCAGGACCACGCCCATCCCGAGTGCCATCTCAGTGCCGTGCGGCGCTAGAGGTCACCCTTGTCGGTAGTGCGCGGCCAACAGCTCGAGGCCACGGTCGATGGACACCGCCGGCACCCATTCCAGCTGCCTGCGGGTGCGCCGCTGGTCGAACCAGTGCGCCGTGGAAAGCTGTTCGGCCAGGAACCGTGTCAGCGGTGGCTCGTCCCCGTCGCGGCCGAGATCGGCCGCCTCCCAGACCCGTTCGATGACGGCACCGGCGCCCCGGGCGAGGCCGCCGGGGATCCGCAGCCGCGGTTCGGGGGCGCCGCCGGCGGTGGCCAGACCCCGGACGAGCTCGCCCACCGGGCGCGGTTCGCCATTGGTGACCACGAGTGCCTCGCCATGGACCCGGTCCACGGCGGCGACGGCGGCCACCACGGCGTCCACGGCGTTCTCCGAGTACAAGGTGTCGATCAGGGCGGCGGCCGGCCCGAGCAACGGCATCCGGCCCGCCCGGGCACGGACGATGATGCGCTCGGTCAGTTGGCTGTCCCCGGGCCCCCACATCAGGTGCGGGCGCAGGACGAGCACGCGCAAGTCCGCGCCGTCGGCGGCCAGGGCCAGCAGCTCCCCGGCGGCCTTGGTGCGGGCGTAGTGGCCGCGCGCGTGGTCCGGGTCGGCCGGCCCGGCGCCCGCACCGACGATCGACGTCCCGGCATGGGCCACGGACGGCGAGGAGAGGTGGACGAACCGCTCGGCACCCGCGCGGCGGGCCGCCTCCAGGACGGTCGCCGTGCCCCCGATATTGACCTGCTCGAACGCCCGGGCGGGTCCCGAGACGGAGACCTTGGCGGCCACATGGACCACCGTGTCCCGGCCGGACATGGCCCGCTCGACGGCCGAGGCATCGGTGACCGAGCCCAGGACGTCGCGGGCCCCGGTCACCCCGGACGGACGGCGTTGCAGGGTCACGACGTCGGCCCCGGACTCCACGAGGCGGCGCGCCACCCCGGAACCCAGGAGCCCCGAGGCTCCGGTGACGAGCACGCGGAGAGGCGGTGCGGCACTCACGGGGCGCCCACCTTCCCGCCGGACAGGACCCGCTCAGCCCAGTGGGCGATCCGGGTGCGGTCGATCTTCGAGTTGTGGCGGATGTCCACGGGGACCCGGTCTGTCACGAGCACCGCGGCCACCGGAACCGGCGCGGCGGCTGCCCGCACGGCCGCCGTCAGTGCACCGGGGGCCAGCCCGGGTCCAGGCCTCCGGGTACGGCCCACCGGCGCGGCTTCGACGACGGCGACCACGGCCTGGGTGCCCCGCGGACCGACCCCGACGACGGCCGATCGGGACACGCCGTCGAGGGCATCGATGCGCGCCTCGGGGCCACCGGGCGCCACGGGCCCGCTGGCCGTGAGGGCCACATGCTGCAGGCGGCCCTCGATCCAGAGCCGGCCGGCGGAGTCCAGGTGGCCCACGTCCTGGGTGCGGTGCCAGTCCAGCCCGTCCTTGCCGTCCCGTCGACTCAGGGAGTCGGTCAGCCACAGCCGGTCGTAACCGGCCTTCTGATGGGGCGCGGAGATGACGACCTCGCCCAGGACTCCGGCGGCGTCGGATCCCTCGAGCAGACTCCCCGTCGGGCTGCCGTCGGCCGCCAGGGGGTCGATGGCGATGCGCACGGGGCCCACGGGGTGGCCCACGCACACACCGTCGTCCGGCTCGGTCGCCTTCGCCGTGGGAGCCGCGGCCCGTGCCGAGAGTGCGCTGATCGCCTCCCGGTCGATGTCCGCCAGCAACAGGGCCTCGGTCATGCCGTAGGGCGAGTGGAACTCCGCCCGGGGGAAGAGAGCGGCCACCTGAGCCATCAGCTGGGGGTGGACCGGGGCACCGGCGGACAGCACCAGGTCGATGCGGCCGAGCACTGCGTGGTCATCCGGTCCGAGGTGAGCAGCGGTCGCCACGACGTTGCGCAGCGCCGCGGGGGAGGCGAAGAGGATGGTGGCGTGACCGGCACGGGCGGCCTCGGCGACGGCCTGCGCCGTGAGGGTGGCGGGCCGGGTCACGGACATGTCCGGGGTGACCGAGGTGGCACCGATGGCCGGCCCCAGCAGGGCGAAGGGGGCGAACCCGGCCAGCAGGGAGGAGCCGGGCCGGACATGGAACACGTCCTGCAGAAGTCCCGCCAGCGCCGAGAGGCGGCCGTGGGTGTAGAGGACCCCCTTGGCCGGTCCCGTGGAGCCGGAGGTGTACAGGACGGCGGCCGGATCGGTGGGGGCCGGCACGTAAGCGGTGCCGTCCGCGAGCCGTGCGCCGACGAAGCGGTCCGCCTCGTGTTCGCGGGCCATCCGGTAGAGGCTGTCCTCCACCCCGAGGGCCCGGGCGAGGGGGGCGGGCAGCGTGGAGACGGAGAGCCGGCGTCCGGGCCAACGCTGGGACCGGGCCACGGCGAGACCGGGGACCTTGCCGATGACCCAGTCCGGCCGAGCCGCGCGCACGGCACGTGTCATGCCGGCCACACCCAGCCCGGCATCGGCGACCACCACGACGGCACCGATCTTCAGGGCCGCGTAGAGGGCCGCGGTCAGGTCCCGCCCGGGAGTGACCATCATGGAGATCCGGTCGCCCGGGCGGACCCCGCGGGCCACCAGGCCGGTGGCGATGGCGTCCACGACGCCGGCGAGTCGGTTCCAGCTCAGCGGGGTCTGATCGCCCCCGGCCATGTCCACGAGCGCCGGGGCGGGACTGTCGCGCCAGTCATCCAGGTAGGACCACAGCGGCCGGCCGGTGGTCTCGTTCCAGGGGTCCTCCACGATGCTGGGGCCGGCGTCGGACGCCGCCTCATCCTCGGTGGCGACGGCCACGCCGTCCGGGCTCCGGGTGCGGCCGGTGCCGGCGAGCACCTGCCCTGCCCACCGCAGGATCGGGGTGGCGATGTCCACATCCTCGGCCAGCAGGTGTCCGGCCGTCTCGAATCGGTGCAGGTCGGCCTGGGGCAGTCGCCGCAGCAGGTCCGCCTGGTACCGGTCCAGGAACACCGGGTCCTTCGGGCCCCACAGCAGCAGGGCGGGCCGGGTGAAGGCGGCCACGGAGGCGGCCACCCGGCGCAGTTCCGGGTAGGAGGCGTGCCGCGGTCCGACGGGGATGTCGGCCACGAAGCCGCCGATCCCGCCCCGGCGCTGGGCAGTGGCATAGGGGGCGTGGTAGGCGGCCTGGAGGCCCTGGTCCAGGCCGGGATGGCCGAGAGCCGTCGTGACCCGCAGGAAGGCATCGGTCAGGACGGTGGAGCCGGGCAGCACCGGGCCGGCGAGGGCTGCCTGGAGGGGCAACGGGATCGGCTGGGACGCATCGTGGTGGAGGGCGGTGTTCAGGGTCATCGCGGCGGACACCAGGTCGTGGTGGCGGCCGGCCCAGCCGAGGGAGACGACGCCGCCCCAGTCGTGGCCCAGGGTCAGCAGCGGGTGGCCGGCGCGGGCCTGGACGTCGAGTCCGAGGGCGGTGACGAGGGCGTCGAGGTCGGCGAGGCGGCCGCCCAGGGTGCGGTATCCGGCGTCGTTCGCGAAGACCGGATCCGGGGCACCTGCCGCGGCGGCGGGACGGGGGAGGGAGTCATGCGGCAGGCGTTCGGAGAAGCCCATGTCCAGCTGGTCGGGGGCGACCACACGCCAGACGGGGCCCTCACCCTGCCGGGCGGCGCGGACGGTCGCGGCGGCGAGGGATCGCCACAGGTAGGACCAGGTCGGGTTGCCGTGCACGGCCAGGATGGTGCCGTCCGGTTCCAGGCCGTCCCGGGCAAGCACGTCCCCGGTGTCCAGGACGTGCAGAGTGCGCTGGCCGTCCACGGTGGTGATCGGCACCAGGCGGCTCCAGGCCGGGTCCCAACCGGGAAGGGGGACGGAGGCGGAGTCCGCCGGCAGGGTGGCTGGGGCGGCGGGGATCCTCACCAGGCGATCTCCAGCATGGCGGTGTTGAGCCCGGAACCGACGCCCATGCAGAGCACCCTGTCGCCGGCCGACAGCTGGTCCACCTCCCGGGCCAGGGTGATCGGCAGGGACGCCGGCCCGACGTTGCCGAGCTCGGGGAACGTGACGGGGAACCGCGCCGGGTCCAGGCCGGTCGACTCGGTGATCGAGTCGGTGTGGAGCCGGGAGACCTGGTGGGTGACGTAGCGGTCCATGTCCGCCCAGCCCCAGTCCGCCGGGACGTCGTTCCAGGCGTCCATGACGAGCTCCAGGCCGTCCTTGAGCAGGGCGGTGGAGTCCGTGAACATGCCCTTGTGGTCACCCACGCACAGGTCGTGGTGGTCCGTGCCGGCGCGGGTGATCCCGCGGACGATCCGGTGTCCCTCGGGGTGCTGGTCGGTGCGCCCGATGACCGCTGCGGCCGCCCCCGAACCCAGGGTCAGCGAGGCGAACTGCTCCATGAAGGTCGTGCGGTCCACGCCGTCCTGCTTCAGGTTGTCCAGGGTGGCCTGCTGGACCTTGATCGAATCCTCACCGGCCACGACCATGGCGTAGTCGACCTGGCCGGAGTCGATCATGGAGGCCGCCAGGGTGATGCCGTTGACGAAGCCCAGGCACGCGTTCGTGATGTCGAAGTTCGTGGCGGAGGTGGGCAGGCCCATCTCGTGGTGGATGCGCACGGCCACGGAGGGTTCAAGGGTCTCGCGCGTGACGGAGGTGTTGACCATGAGCCCGATCTGGTCCGGGTGGACGCCGGCTTCGGCCATGGCCTGGCGGCCAGCTTCGGCGGCGCCCATCTGGAAGTGACCGGGGTGTTCCCAATTGCGGCGGGCGTTGACACCAGCGACGCGCGGCAGCAGCCCCTTGGGGAGCCGGAGCGCCTTCAGGACACTAGCCAACTCCTCGTCGAGCTGTGCACTGGTCACGGTGACAGGGGCCAGTACTTCCGTCACGGAGAGGAGTGAAGCATTGGAGTGACGGAATGTCGCGTTGCCTTGCACTATGGGGCCTGGTCCGTTCGTGGGGGTCAAAGGGGTTGGTTGAGAGGGCGGCGGCGCTGGACGCCACCGATGCACCAGCCTAGCGAACCCCGGCCGGTGGAAAGCCGGGAGTCGGCTGGGAGGGGCCTGAATGATGACCCGGAGGCTGGGCCGTCGTCGGCGATCGGTGGCCGCAGCGGCGGCCAGGGGTACGGCACGTGGTTACAGCAGCAGCACCAGGGGGAAGAGGGCCAGGCCCACTGCCGCCACGACGACCAGGAGGCGAAGGGCCACCGGCAGGGGGTCGGCGGGGGACAGCAGGCGGTACAGGCGCAGGGTCAGGGGGACGGATCCGTCCCCTTGGACGTTCGCCGCCCGTGGCGGTGCCGGTGCCGGCTGCGTCGGTGCCCTGGCCTCACCGGTGAGCACGATGGCCCGCACCAGGTCCCGGCGGTCGTGGACGGTCAGCGCGGCGTCGTCCGCCATCATCTCGGTGAGGCCGGCCACGGCCCGTTGGGCCATCGCCGTGGTGGGCAGCCAGGCCACAGCCCGGTGCCACGCCTCGAAGGCCAGCCGGAGGAGGTCGTGCCGTTGGCGCAGGTGGGCCCGCTCGTGGGCCACGACGGCGGCCACCTCCGGTTCCGACAATTGGTCCAGCAGTCCGCGGGACAGGACGGTCAGGGAACCGGTCAGGCCGGGCAGGCAGTAGGCCAGCGGGACATCGTGGGGCAGCACCCGGGTGGGGGTCCCGGCGATGCCCTCCGCCAGGCGGCTGCGCTCCGATGGCGGCGCTGCCAGGAGTTCGACCATCTGGCGGTGGCGGCGCCGGTTGGCGACGGTCTTCACGGCGGTGACGGCCAGGGTCAGCACGAGGTGGGCGAAGAGCATCAGGGCGAGGGTGGCGGCCGCGATGCGGGTGGGCAGCCACGGGTCGTGTTCCAGCTGGGGTACCCAGGAACCCTCCGCGAGGGCCCGGACGAAGGCGGGGGCCGCCTCGACCACGGTATCCCCGAAAGGGGTGAGCCCCCACAGAAGGGGGAAGCCGATCAGGGAGAGGCCGCCGGCGAGGGCGACGGACTGCCAGAGCGCCATGGCGGCGGCGGGGGCCCGGCGGACCCAGCGTGCGCGGCCAAGCAGGACCGGGACCGGCCAGGCCAGGATCACGGCCAGCGCGGCGAGCAGCGTGACGGACACGAGGGAAAGTCTAGAGGGCCGGGTCTCCGGCTTTCAGTCGACGTGGGGTGGGTGTCCGGGCGTCAGGCACACCGCCCGTCGACTGAACGTCGGGATGGTGGGCCGGGATCGCGCGTCGGATCAGGATTCCAGCAGGCGGCGCACGGCGGCGGCCTCATCGGGACCGATCCCGCCGATGAAGCGGGCCAGGACGGCCTCGCGGTCGGGCACGGCACCGAGTACCTCGTTGAGCAGGCCGACGGTGTGGTCCTCCCGGGTCGAGGCGGCGGCGTAGCGATGGGGCCGGCGCCCGCCGTCGCGGCGGACCAGGCCCTTCTTCTCCAGCCGTGACAGCACGGTGAGCACGGTCGTGACGGCGAGATCCCCGGCCAGGGCATCGCGCACGTCATTGGCCGTATGGGCTCCCGGCCGGTCCCACAGCAGGTCCATCACGGACCGTTCCAAATCTCCCAGTGCCACCGGCGCCTCCCTCAAAGCAATGTTCTCCACCACAGGTGTCCTTCTGGACCCGACTTTATTCTACAGGACGTAGAACTTGGGGTTACCCTGGTTTCTACAAGCTGTAGAAGTCGAGTGCCGGACGCCCCGCCTCGCCCTGATGGGGCGGCGTCTGGCCCGGACCGGTGCGGATCCCACGCCGTACCGAGGGAAGGGTGTACCCATGGATCCCCTGGACATTGCCCGGTGGCAGTTCGGCATCACCACCGTGTATCACTTCATGATGGTTCCGCTGACCATCGGGCTGGGCCTGGTGGTGGCCACCCTGCAGACCATGTGGCACCGCACCGGCCGAGAGCACTACCTGCGGATGACGAAGTTCTGGGGAAAGCTCTTCCTCATCAACTTCATCATGGGCGTGGCCACCGGGCTGGTGCAGGAGTTCCAGTTCGGGATGGCGTGGTCCGAGTACTCCCGCTTCGTCGGGGACGTGTTCGGGGCTCCGCTGGCGTTGGAGGCGCTCATGGCGTTCTTCCTGGAGTCGGTGTTCCTCGGCCTCTGGATCTTCGGCTGGCAGCGGTTGCCGAAGCGGGTGCACCTGGCCTCGATCTGGTGCGCCGTGATCGGCACCGTCTTCTCGGCCTATTTCATCCTGGCCGCCAATGCGTGGATGCAGCATCCGGTCGGGGTCGAGATGGTGGACGGCCGCCCCGTGATGAATGACATCTGGGCCGTGCTGACCAACAACACCTTGCTCGTGCACTTCCCGCACACCCTGGCCGGCGCCCTTTCCGTGGCCGGCGGCTTCCTGCTCGGCATCGCGTGGTTCCACCTGTGGAAGCGGCGCCGGGAGGGCATCGACACCGTGGCCGCCGACGGCACCGTGGTGGTGGGCACCACCGGCTCCAAGGGCCGGGACGAGACCGACTACCGGGTCTGGTACTCCTCCCTGCGGTGGGGTGCCTGGATCGCGCTCGTGGCCTTTCTGGGCACCGCCTTCAGCGGCCATGCCCAGGCGCAGCTGATGATCCAGCAGCAGCCGCTGAAGATGGCGGCCGCGGAGGCGGCCTGTCATGACGGGACGGCGTTCTCCGTGCTCTCCGTGGCCGATCTGCGCAGCGACGGGGCCACCGACTGCGACGATGTCGTGGGCGTCTTCGAGATCCCCGGGCTGCTGTCCTTCCTGGCCCACAACAACTTCACCACCGATGTGGCCGGTGTGAACACCCTGATCCCGCAGTACCAGGAGGACTACGGCACCCATCTGCCGGACGATCCGATGTACGGCGAGCGCGCCGGCCAGGAGATCGACTACCTGCCGGTCATGGAGGTCACCTACTGGGGCTTCCGCATCATGATCACCTTCGGCGGTCTCGCGGCCCTCGCGGCGGCCCTCGCGCTCTGGTTGACGCGCAAGGGCACCGTGCCGGCGTCCAAGCCGCTGATGCGGCTGGCCGTGGTCGGCATCCTGGCGCCCTTCGGCGCCAATGCGGCCGGGTGGATCTTCACCGAGATGGGACGTCAGCCGTTCGTGGTGGCCCCGAACCCCGACCCCACCGGTATCGACCAGGTCTGGATGTACACGGCCGCGGCCGTGTCCCCGGGGGTCGGCGCGGGCGAGCTGTTGTTCTCGCTCATCCTCCTCACCACCATCTACGCGGTGCTTCTGGTCGTGGAAGTCGTCCTGCTCACCCGCTACGTCAAGGGCGGGGTGCCGGCCGGCATGCCCGAGCTCACACAGGACGAGCACGATGACGACGCCGGCGGCGCCGGAAAGGACGGCACCGTTGACTCCGATGTCCTCGCCTTCGCGTACTGACGGTGCCGCTGTGAGCGCACTGAACGCCCCGACTGCCCGGCCCGTTCCGACCGACCCGACCCCCGAGAGGTAGACCGTCATGGAATCGATCGAGTTCCTTCCCACCTTCTGGTTCGTCCTGGTGGCCGTGCTCTGGGTGGGCTACCTGTTCCTCGACGGCTTCGACCTCGGCGTCGGCATGCTGATGCGGGGCTGGGCCCGCAACGAGAGCCAGCGCCGGGTCATCCTCAACACCATCGGACCCGTCTGGGATGGCAACGAGGTCTGGCTGGTCACCGCGGCGGGGGCCATGTTCGCCGCCTTCCCGCTCTGGTACGCGGCCCTGTTCGCCGGCCTCTACATCCCACTGACGATCACGCTGCTGGCCCTGATCCTCCGGGCCGTCTCCATCGAGTACCGCGGCAAGGCCCTGACCGCCCGGACCCGGGACCGCTGGGACTGGTGCATGGCCGGCGGCTCGGCCGTGGCCGCCTTCAGCATCGGCCTGATGCTCGCCGTGTCCACCACGGGCCTGCCGCTGAACGCCAACGGAGACCGCGTGGGCGGGCCGTTCGCCTGGCTGTCCTGGGAGGGCGTGCTCGGAGGCCTGGCCGTCGTCGGGTTCTCGCTGGCCATGGGATGGGCCTACCTCGGCCTGAAGACCGACGGCGCCCCGCGGGAGGCGGCGCACCGCCACCTCACCCGCTGGCTGCCCCTCTACCTGCTGCCGATGGGTGCGTGGGGCGTGGTGGTGGTCTCACGCCAGGACGGCCTCTTCCCGTGGATGCTGCTGAGCGTGGCCCTGGCCGCCGCCCTGGGAGCCCTGACGGCGGCCCGAGTCCGCCGCGAGGGCTGGACCTTCCTCGCCCTGGGTGCCTCCCTCGTGGCCGGCGCCGCGGGCCTCTTCCTGGCGGTGTTCCCCGTCGTGCTGCCCTCCACCCTCGATCCGGCCTTCGACCTCACGGCCCTGAACGCCTCCTCCTCGGAGTACACGTTGAACTTCATGGCCTGGGTCGCCGTGATCATGGTGCCGATCATCCTGGCCTACTCGGCCTTCGTGTACTGGGTCTTCCGGCAGCGGTTGCACGAGACGCACATCCCGGAGTCGCACGTGGTGACACCGGTGTGAGACCCGAACTGCCCACCTCCCGGACCGGCCGGGCGGCCCTGGTCCTGCTGGCCCTGCTCGCCGCGGTCAAGGCCGCCGGCTGGATTCTGCTCGCCACCGCCCTGGCCCGGGGCATCACGTGGCTGGCCGAGCGTTTGCCCGCTCCGGAGAGCAGTGACCTCCTCGGCCTGCTCTTCGCACCCGACCCGGCCTCCTACGACCCGCTCGCCCACGGACTGCTCTCGGACGCGGCCGGAACCACCCTCGCCCACGTGGTGGGCCTGGGCCTGGCCGGTGTGCTCGCCCGGGCCGCCGCCACGTGGGGCCAGCAGGTATGTGCCCGGCGTGCGGCCCTGGGCGCCAAGGAGGAGCTGCGCCACCGTATGGTCGCCCACCGCCTGGCGTCCGCCGGGGCCGGCGCGGACCGGGCGGGGGAGGACTCCGTGCTCGCCTCCTCCGGCCTGGACGGGCTCGACAAGTACTTCACCCAGTACCTGCCCGCCCTGTTGACCGCTGCGGTCATGCCACTCGTCCTCGGCGTGTGGATCCTCACCCATGACTGGGTCTCGGCCCTGGTGCTGGTGCTGACGATCCCTCTCATCCCCGTGTTCATGGTCCTGATCGGGCAGTACACCGAGGATCGTGTCCGCCGGGCCGCCGAGGGACTGGACCGGCTGTCCCACCATGTCCTGGAGTTGGCACGGGGGCTGCCCGTCCTGGTCGGCCTGCGCCGGGCCGGCACGCAGCGTCAGGCGCTCGCGGGGGTATCGGACCGCTACCGGGCCACCACCATGGCCACCTTGAAGACGGCCTTCATGTCCGGCTTCGCCCTCGAACTGATCAGCACCCTGTCCGTGGCCGTGGTCGCCGTCTTCATCGGCGTGCGGTTGGTCTACGGGGAGCTCGACCTCTACACCGGGCTGCTCGTGCTCACCCTCGCTCCCGAGGTCTACCTGCCCTTCCGGGACATCGGCTCCGCGCACCACGCCTCCGAGGATGGTGTGGAGGCTCTGCGCCGTGCCCGCGCCGACCTCGACCGTCCCGTCCCGGACTCGCTCTCGGACGTCCTCGGCGCGGGCGCAGCACCGGCCGTCGCTTCGGTCGCAGACCCGTCTGTCCCGGTGGGGAACGACCGGTTGGTCCTCCGAGGCCTGGGCATCGCCTACCGGGTGCCCGACGGCGGCACGTTCCCGGCCGTCGTCGGGCACCTGGACCTCGACCTGGCCCCCGGTGAACTGACCGTCCTCGGCGGACCCAGCGGGACGGGCAAGACGACGGTCCTGTCCGCCCTCGCCGGGGTGCTCCGGGGCGGAGAGGCCGAGTTCACCGGCACGGCCGCGGGACTGGCAGGCCGCCGCGTGGCCTGGCTCGGTCAGCACCCCGCCTTCAGTGAGCCGACGGTCGGCGCCGAGTTGGCGCTGTACGCCGTGGCGTCCGCGGGCCCGGACGGCGCCCGGGACCGGGGCGGCGACGTCGGCCC
>NZ_JALDXU010000085.1:0-14186 GCF_032154715.1 Citricoccus sp.
ACCCCCCTCTCAGATGATTGACCGGCAGGCGGGGCTGGGCTTACTGCCCTGCGCTGGCGCGGATGCTCTCATACAGGGCAAGGTCATCACCGGTGTAGTAGTTCTCGAAGTGCTCTTCGGCCTGGGAGATGAAGGCCTCGCGGTCGACCTCGTCCTCCTCGATCACGGTGAGCGGACCGTTGTCCCGCCAGTCCTGCAGGATCTCGTCCGTCTCCTGCTCAACACATTCGCGGTTCTCAGAACGGATCTCCTTGACGGTCTCGAACACCGCCTGCTGCTGTTCCTCACTCATCTTGTCGAGGGTCGCATCGGACAGCGTGACCCAGTGAATGCTCACCTGATGGTTGTTGAGGCTGACATACTCCTGCACCTCGTCATAGCTGGCCGTCTTCGTGCCGACAACCGGGTTCTCCTGGCCATCCGCGATTCCCTGCTGCAGGGCAACATAGACCTCTTCGTAGGCCACGGCCACGGGGGAAGCGCCAAGCGCACGAGCGTTCTCCAGATACTGCGGGGTGTCCGGGAATCGGATCTGCTGGCCTTGCAGATCTTCCGGTGAACGGATCGGTTCGTTGGATGAGAACGTGCGGTTGCCGTAGAACCATCCGTCGATGATGGTCATATCGGTCTGCTCATTGAAGCTCGTGCGGAATTCCTCCGAATCATTGTCGATCCAGTTGAACGCATGGTCCACGTCGTCGAAGACATAGGCCGCCCCCAGGATGCCGATCTGCGGGTACACGGACGCCAAGCCCGCTTCCTGGAGGTCCATGTCCAAGTCTCCTGACTGCAGGGACGCCACTCGCTCGGTGTCCGGACCCAGCTGACTGTTGGGAAAGAGGTCCACGGTGATGCCGAGGTCCTCCGCTTCGATGCGCTCCTTGAACAGCTCCATGCCGCAGTAGTAATTGGGCGTGGCCTCCGATTGGCTGCTGGCGAACGACAACGTGATGTCGCCGCCGGCTTCGTCGCCGCCCTCATCGCCGGCGCCGTTGCCGCAACTGGCGAGCAGGCCGGTGATGGCGACGGCGGAAATTGCAGCTGCCGCAAGCCGGCCGGTGCGCTGGGTGGTCTTCATGGGGTTTCTCCTCATAATCTCGGGGTTGGTGGGTGGAGCGATGATGAAACGGAACGTCGCGAGCGGCCGGATCAGAATCCGAGCATGCGTGGAAGGAACATCACGACGTCAGGGAAGAACGTCACGATCAGCAGGACGATGACCATAGGGGTCAGGAACGGGAGGATGCCGCGGAAGATCTCGTCCACCGGCCGGCCCGTCACGGAGCTCATGACGTACAGGACGCTGCCGACCGGAGGCGTTAGCAACCCGATCATCAGCGACATGATCACCACGACGCCGAAGTGCACTGGATCGATACCGAAGGTCATGGCCAGAGGCAGGAGCACCGGAACCGCCACCAAGATGACTGCCGTGGCGTCAATGACCATGCCGAGCACCAACATCAGCACGATGATCAGGATCAGGAACACCAGTGGGCTCTCCGTGAATTCGGAGATCAGCCGGGACAGTTGCTGGGCCACCTGCTCCTGCGCCAGGACACGGCCCAGCATGCCGGCTGCGCCGATGATGAGCATGATCCCGCCCGTCAGGAAGACCGTCTCCTTGGCGGCCTGCCACATGCCGCGCCACGTGATCGTCCGGTAGACGCAACCGAGGACGACCATGTAAAGCCCGGCGATGCCAGCCGCCTCTGTCGGCGTGAAAAGTCCACCCATAATGCCACCCAGAATGATGACCGGGGCACCCAAGGGAGCGATCACGTTGACGGTGGCTCTCCAGAATCGGGCCGGGTCAAATGGCTGGCTTTCGAACCCTGGATGCCGCTTGATCCAGATGGCGATGTAGACGCACAGTCCTACAGCCATGAGCAATGCGGGGACGACCGAAGCGGCGAAGAGAGCGCCCGTGGAGATCGTGCCCACTGCCGCGAAGATCACGGCGGGGATACTCGGCGGCATGACCGGGCTGATCAAGGCCGAACTGGCCGTCAGCCCCGTCGCGAAGCGAAACGGATACCCGGCCTTGGTCATGGCCGGAACCTGGATCTTGCCCAAGCCGGCGGCGTCGGCCAGCGCCGAACCGCTCATCCAGGCGAATCCCACACTGGTGCCGACGTTCACGTACGCGAGGTTGCCGGGCACTCGTGCCATGGCCGCCAGACAGAACTCGAACAGCCGATCAGCAACGCCCACCTTGTTCGCCGTCACGCCCACGAGGATGAACAAGGGCACCGCGAGCAGAGGGAAGGAGTTGACCGAATCGAAGACGATCTTCAGGCTCATGCCAGCAGAGAGACCATTGGCCATGAAGTACACCAGACACGGGCCCATGATGGAGAACGCCACTGGAACCCGGAGGAACATCAGGATCAGGATGCCCAGGAAAAGGAGAAGAAGTTCCATGGTTTAGACCTCAGCTTCTTCGGCGATGAGCGCATCGGGTTCGTCGTAGTTGGCTCGGACGAGCCGGCCAATGGCCATGATGGTTCCCGAGGCGAAGCCGATCAGCGGTAGCAAGTAGAGGTACCCCAGCGGGATGCCCAGCACAGGGCTGACCCTTCGGAATCCGTCTTCCACCATGCTCCAGGCCTCCCACGTGAGGGCGAGACAGATCAGCGTCAGGAGAATGGCGGACACGGCCCGCACTACGGTTCTCCCGCGAGGCCCCTTGACGATGCCGTCGATGACCGCCACGGTGATCTGGCCGTGTTGTCCGATGAGGTATCCGACGGTGATGAAGGTGATGCCAAGGAGGGAGAAGCGAGCGATCTCCCCGGCTCCGACCCAGTTGGCGGCGGGGACGTAGCGGCCGAGTACCTGCCACAGGACTCCGACAGCGAGCGTGAAAAGGAAGAACACGGCGATGGCCAGCTCGATTCGTGCCAACCATCGGAAGAAGGGACGCGCCTGGGGCGGGGCGTCGGGGGGCGGGGTGTGGGGTGTGTCCGTCATGAGCCGGTCTCTTTCAGTGCGTCTGTGGTTCAGCTGACAAGTACGCCTGCGTGGTCTGGCACAGCAGGCGAAGGTAGTCCGCGGCCGAGAGTTCACCCCGAAGACGGACGTTGGGTACTTCCACGCTCAACCGAGTGGCGCCGCCGAGGATCTGGAGCAGTTCCCCGATTGGCCCGTCGCCCTGCCCGGGAAGCAGCCGAAGCGATCGAGATTCGATGATGTGGAGGTCTTTACCGCCGCGTTCGGCGGCGATCTCTTCCAGTTCCGCTCGGTGGTCGTCGAGGCGGGCCGGAGCATCACAGATCTGAAGGATGGGGAACAGATCGCGGTTCGCGGCCACCATGTCCAGACTGGCACCGGTTCTGATGAAGTGCAGGACATCCATTTCGACAGCACATCCGACCGTTCGAGCGATCCTGACAGCCTCGTTGAAGTCGTTCAGCGGCCGATAGGCCACCGGTTCCAGAACCGGAACGATGCCTCGATCTCGAGCATCCTCAGTGAGCCGACCGACTATTTGTTCGAAGGCCTCAAGTGATGGGTGGACCCCCACGACATTGAGATAGGACGCCCCGAGTTCCGCTCCGACATCGAGGACTGGCAGCCAATCGTCCGGGCTGGTTTCCGGGCCGACGGAGAACACCTCCAGATCCAGCACCTCCAGCCCGGTCTCGTCCAGCACTGAGGTGATGTTGCGAAATCCGGACGTTGACGTATCCAACGGAAACTCGGGATCTCCATCCCCCACGGGGGAGGCTCGCAGTCCGATGGCGGAGAATCCGGCGGCTGCTGCTGCCCTGATGTATGCGGTGGGACTCAGGTCCAGGGCACTCAAGGGCGCGACCCCCAACGGGATGCGTTCTTCGGGAGACATCACCACTCCACTCCACAAATAGTTGGTCAAATACTGGAACGTCATTCCATATTTGACGCTCTAGCTGAGTACAGTAGCACTCGACCGGCATTGGTTGAGACATAGATCACGGAAGCGTTGCTCGCGGTGCTTTCCCTGCACGCAGACGGGCATACCGCGCACGAAAGGAACTTGGACCATGACAACTGACATCAAGATCGGGCTGGTTGGAGCAGGACTGATTGGACGTGAACACGCCAAATACTGCGGAATCGCCAACGGCGTGGAGCTGGCCGGCATTGCAGACCCATCTCCGGAGTCCGCCGAGACGGCCCAGATGTACGGCGTTTCCCACTTCACCGACTACGGTGCGATGTTCCGAAGCGGGGACGTCCAGGCTGTCATCGCGGCGGTTCCCAATGCCATGCACACCGACGTGGCATTGGCAGCGATGGCTGCGGGGCTGCCGGTCTTGGTGGAGAAGCCGCTGGCTGAGTCACTCGAAGCCGGGCAGCGCATTGTGGACGAGTCTGCACAGACCGGGGTTCCCGTTCTGGTCGGCCATCAGAGGCGGTACGCCCCGGACATCGCCGCAGCCAAGGCCTTCATCGATGAAGGCGGTGTGGGTGAGGTGGTCTCCGTAGCCATTCTCAGCACGTGGCGTAAGAACGAGGAGTACTTCCAGGCCCCGTGGCGGACGGCCCCAGGCGCCGGACCTGTCTTGATCAACCTCATCCATGACATCGATGCCATCCGCCACCTAGTCGGGGATATCGAGAGCGTGGTGTCCCTGGGCTCATCCACGGCGCGCGGGTTCCAGATAGCCGATACCGTGGGCGCGGTCATGAGGTTCGCCAACGGGGCCATCGGCACCGCGTTGGCCAGCGATGCGGCCGTATCCCCTTGGTGCTGGGATCTCACCTCCGGATACGGCGCATACTTCCCGGATCCACCGGCAGGCGATGTCTACTTCATTTCGGGCACGGAAGCCTCCATTTCCCTACCTTCCCTCACTGTCTCCCGCCATGATGGAATCGCCCACTGGCAGGTTCCTCTGAAGCAGAGCACTCTTCCGCGGGTCGAAGCCAACCCCTATGTAGCCCAGTTGGAGCATTTCGGCGCGGTCGCCCGCAAGGAGGCCACCCCTCTGGTCACTGCAGCAGATGCCCTTCAGAGTCTCGAGGTGGCCCTCTCCATCGACTCCTCGTCAGATGTTCCCGCCTCACGGAAGGCTGCCCTGTGACTACCCCTATCTGGACCAATCGCTTCGATGGACAGGTCATCTTGGTCACGGGAGCGGCTGGCGGGCTCGGCCGCACTTCAGTCGAGCGGTTGGCCGCCGAGGGTGCCATAGTCGTTGCCACGGACCTGAAGAGTCCGGACAACCTCGCAGGGCACAGCGGCGCCTTCCTGGCAATGGAACTGGACGTCACCCGTGCCGATCATTGGCGGGTTGCCGTCGACTCCGCCGTGGAGCAATTCGGACGCCTCGATGGCCTGCTGATGTGTCACGGTGCCCAGGGACCAGAAGCCGACGTTGAGCGTATCGCTCTGGAAGACTGGCAACGCACGCTGCGCATCAACCTGGATTCATGCTTCCTCGGCCTTCAGGCGGTGATGCCCACGATGAAGCGACAGTCCTACGGGCGGGTGGCAGTTTTGTCCTCGATCTCCGGGCGCGAAGGGAACGCTTCGATGTCCGCCTATTCCACGTCCAAGGCTGCGGTCATCGCCCTCGTCAAATCCGTCGCGAAGGAGGCAGCCGCCGACGGGATCACCATCAATGCCGTGGCTCCCTCGATGTTCCAGACGCCCCTGCTGCAGCACCTCAGCGAGGAGCGCAATGCGGCCCTTCTCTCCCGCGTGCCGATGGGACGCATCGGGCAGCCGTTGGAGTTTGCAGCGCTGGCCGCGTGGCTGTTGTCCGCGGAGTGCAGCTATACCACCGGGCAGGTCTTGGATCTCAGCGGTGGGCGCTACGCGGGCTCGTAGAGGAAGCTCCATCGTCAATCTCACTCGCCGCCAGGGACGCCAGCAACTGCAGGCCCTCCGCCGACGCCGAGCCCGGCTCGGCGGTGTAGACCACCATGGCCAGCCCCTCCTCGGCGGTGATCGCCAGCTCCTCGTAGGCCAGCACCAGCTCGCCGACCTGCGGGTGGTTGAAGCGCTTGATGCCGGCGCCGTGGGTCCGCACGTCATGGGCGGCCCACAGCGTCCGGAAGGTCTCGCTCTGGGTGGACAGCTCGCCCACCAGGTCCTGGATGGCGCGGTTCTGCGGGTCCCGGCCGGCCTCGGCCCGCATACTGCCCACGCACATGTGCGCGAACCGGTCCCACTCGGGGTAGAAGTCCCGGGAGGCGGGATCCAGGAATTGGAACCGGGCGAGGTTGGGGGTGCGGCCGCCGTCGCCGATCACGGGCGAGTAGAACGCCCTTCCCAGCCGATTGACGGCCACCAGGTCCTGGACCTGGTTTCGCACGAAGGCCGCGGCGCCCTGCATGGACTCCAGGGTCCACTGCAGGCTCTCCCGTGGCTGCCGCGGCGCGGAGGTGGGCCTGCGGTGGCGCCCGGACGTCGGGATGCCGTCGGCAGCGCGGGCCAGGTCGAACAGGTGGGCCCGTTCGGTCTCGTTGAGCATCAGGGCGCGGCTCAGGGCATCCAGCACCGACGCCGACGCCCCGGCGATCGCACCGCGCTCCAGCTTCGTGTAATACTCCACGCTGACCCCCGCCAGAGTGGCGACCTCATGGCGCCGCAGCCCCGGCACCCGGCGGTTCCCGCCTCCCGGCAGCCCGGCCCGCTCCGGGGTGACCTTGGCGCGCCGCGACATGAGGAACTCGCGCACCTCGGCCTTGTTGTCCATCACGTCAGCGTAAGCCAGGCCGGGGACGGTGAAGGAGTCCACCGCGGTACCCCTCTCGGCAGGGACTCCCCCAGGCCGGGCGGCCCGTGGTTGGCTGGAGCCAGATACCCATCGACACACGGAACCCCCAGGGTTCAGCTCCATCCACCAGAAGGAGATGCACATGCGCGCAGTCATCATGGACGCCCCCGGCCAGATCACCGTCGGCGAGCGCCAGGATCCGAGGATCATCGAACCGACCGACGCCGTCGTCCGGCTCACGGCCACCTGCATCTGCGGCTCGGACCTGTGGCCATACCGTGGCGTGGAACCGGCGGACCACACCCCCATGGGTCATGAGTACGTGGGCATCGTGGAAGAGGTCGGGGCCGAGGTCACCACCGTGAGGCCCGGGGACTTCGTCGTCGGGTCCTTCGTCATCTCCTGTGGCCGGTGTGAGATCTGCCGGTCCGGCTACCCCTCCCGCTGCGTCCACGCCGTGTTCGTGGCCGGCAACATCGGCACCCAGTCGGAGAAGGCGCGCATCCCCTTCGCTGACGGCACCCTCGTCGCCACCCCCGGCCAGCCGGATGCGGACCTCATCCCCTCCCTGCTCGCCGCCTCGGACGTGCTCGGCACCGGCTGGTTCGCGGCCGACGCCGCCGGGGCCGGCCCGGGCAAGACCGTTGCCGTGGTCGGCGATGGCGCCGTGGGCCTCATGGGCGTGCTGGCCGCCCAGCAGCTCGGGGCCGAGCGCATCATCGCCATGTCCCGCCATGCCGACCGCCAGGCCCTGGCCCGCGAGTACGGCGCCACGGACATCGTCACCGAACGTGGGGACGAGGGTGCCGCCCGGATCAAGGAGCTCACGAACGGGCTCGGTGCCCACAGCGTGATCGAGGCCGTCGGCACCGAGGAGTCCTTCCTGCAGGCCATCCGCTCCACCCGCCCCGGAGGCCACATCGGGTTCGTCGGCGTGGCCCATGAGGGCGTGACCCTGCCCATGGACGGGGTCTTCTTCGCTCAGGTGCACCTGCACGGCGGGCCGGCTCCGGTGCGCCGATACCTTCCCGAGCTGATCCAGCTCATCTGGGACCGCAAGATCAACCCCGGCACGGTCTTCGACCTCACCCTCCCGCTCGACCAGGCGTCCGAGGGCTACCTGGCCATGCACGAACGCCGCGCCACCAAGGTCATGCTCACGCTCTGAAAGGCACACCATGGGACTCGAGGACCTACTCGCGGCGCTGAACGCCGGCGAGACCATCACGGGAGACTCATCCCTGCACGAGGTTATGCACCGCACCAGTCAGGACGCGCTGCGCCTCACCGGGGAACTCAACGGCGGCTACCACGAGCCGGCCCGCGTCCGGGAGCTACTGTCCGAGTTGTTCGGCCGGCCGGTGCCGGAGACGGTGATGCTGTTCCCGCCCTTCCGCACCGACTTCGGTAAGAACACCGTCCTCGGCGATCGGGTCTTCCTCAACTCCGGCTGCGCCTTCCAGGACCAGGGCGGCATCACCATCGGGAACGGCTGCCAGATCGGGCACAACACGGTCATCGCGACCCTGAACCACGCCCTCGATCCGGAGCGCCGCCTGGACATGCACCCGGCGCCCGTGGTGATCGGGACCAACGTCTGGATCGGGTCCAACGCGACGATCCTGCCGGGCGTGACCATCGGGGACAACGCAGTGGTGGCCGCGGCCGCCGTGGTGACGAAGGACGTGCCGGCGGACTCCGTGGTCGTCGGCTCGCCGGCCCGGGTGGTGAGATCCGTGAGTAGCCCACCGACCACGTTGACGGCAACGCCATAATCATTGACACCATGGTCCAGCGGGTCTGCACCGGATGGCAGCTTGCGGGGCATGGCCGCGGCGGGCCCACCAGAGCGGGCAGCACCGACCGGACATCAACGGGGAACGGAGTCCACCTATGGGCGTGGTGATGACGATGGCTGGCGTAGGGGTGATCGTCCTGGGGCTGCGGGACATGTTCCACAGCCTCCTGCACCCCGAGGGACAGGGTTCCCTGAGCCGGCTGGTGCTCTCGGGCGTGTGGCGGATCTCAAGGATGACCGGTCACCGGCTGGGCTCGGCCACCGGCCCGGGCGGCATGGTGGCCGTCATCCTGATGTGGGTGCTCCTGCAGTCGATCGGCTGGGCCCTGGTCTACCTGCCACACGTCCCGGCGGGATTCGCCTACTCCGGCGTGGAACCGGCACGGTATCCGGAGTTCGCCGAGGCGCTCTACCTGTCTCTCACCACCCTCTCCACCGTCGGTTTCGGGGACGTCGTCGCCATCGATCCCTGGATCAGGCTCGCCGCCCCGCTTCAGGCGCTGACTGGATTCGCGCTCCTGACCGCGGCCTTGACGTGGTTCACACAGGTCTACCCGCCGCTCATGCGCCGCCGCGCCCTGGCTCTGGAGCTGTACCACCTGGGCGACGCTCGCTACGCCGATGGCGTCGAAGAGATGAACCCCGTGGTGGTGGCCGGCCTCATGGACCGGGTGTCCGGACAGGTCGAACAGGTGGGTATCGACCTGGTCCAGCACACCGAGAGCTACTTCTTCGTGGAGAAGGATCCCGATCTGGCCCTGCCGCGGCAATTGCCTCGGGCCCTGGAACTCCGGAACGCGATACAGCACTCACCGGCCCCGGAGCTCAGCATCGGTGCACACCGACTCTCCGCCGCCCTGGACCGCCTGGGGGACATCCTCGCCAGTGATTTCGTCACCGGAGAGAACACCGAGGACGTCTTCGGCGCCTATGCGTCCGACCACCGGCGAGCGCGCTGAGCCGCACTTTCCGCGTCCTCGTGAGGCCGAGAGGAGGCCAGCGGCAGCTCAGTCGACCGCGGTACCTCGCACTCCCTCCAGCGCCGATCCGTTGCCGTGCTGGCTGCTGGAGATGACACTGAGCTTGCCGTTGGTCTCCAGCACCACGGCCTTCACGAGGGACAGGTCCCCGATGCCCTGTTGCCTCACGGCCTGGCGCAGCTCGGACTCGGTGAGGCGGTTGCGCGTCAGGGCCCTCTGGCGCACCTGACCATCGACCAGCAGCAGCACGGGCTGTGCCGTGAGCGCGCCCCGCAGGCGGGGCCACCGCGCCGCGACCGAGGCCACCAGGAACTGCAGCCCCGCCAGCAGGGCCAACGCGAGCAGCCCCTCCACGAAGGAGACGTCGGTGCTGAGCAGAATGGTCGCCAAGGTCGAGCCCAGAGACACGGTGACCACGAAGTCGAAGGCGTTGAGCTGGCCCAGGGTGCGCTTCCCCGAGACTCGCAGCACGAGGACCAGTGCGGCATACGCGGCCGACCCGACCAGGAGAATCCGCAGGAGGTCCGCCCAGGAGTCAAACCACACTCAGGGCGCCCCCTCGATCAGCGGCGACTTTGAGACCTCGCATTGGGTCAGGCCAACGCCGCAAGAAGGTCGGCGCAGGCCTGCTCACAGCGGCGGCAGGCCTCGGCGCAGACCCGGCAGTGCTCGTGCATCTGAGCGTGGCGCTCGCATTCCTCGGCGCAGGCCCGACAGGCGGCGAGGCAGGCCTCGATCAGCGCACGGGTCACGCCGGGGTTGTCACCGGTGCGCCGGGTGAGGACTCGCCCCGTGGCCGCACAGAGATCGGCACAGTCCAGATTGATGCTGATGCACCCGGTCAGGTCCGCCACCATATCCTCGGCCAGACAGGCGTCGGCGCAGGCGGTGCACGTCTGGGCGCACTCGAAACACGCTTCGATGCAAGCCGCCAGCGTGTCCCGGCTCACCGGTCCCAGGTCCTTGGGGTAGGTGTCCAACATCGTGCTCACGTGATGGGTCATGACGAGCTCCTTCATCGATCAAGGTGTCCGACGGTGTGGCCGGGGCCCCGACCACACCGTCGACCGTAGACCGACCGCCGGCCCCCAGTGAAGGGCCCCCTCACGCCGGCTCCAGGGCCGGAGCGTCAGGCCTTCGTGGTCTCCGGACGAGAGGGACTCTGGATGACCGTCATCCCCGCCTCAGTCTGGCCAGCGCCCTCGTCCGGCATCGCCGGTCCGTCCAGGTCCTGGATGTCCTGCCGAGACCGGTCACGGGAGGAGATCAGCGCCGTAAGGCTGACCGCGGAGAAAAGAATCCACATCCCCGCCACCGGGGAGAGGGACCCGCCTCCGGCGGTGACCAGGACGGTGGCGATCATCGGCGTGAACCCGGCACCCAGGGTGGAGGCCATCTGGTAACCGATCGAGGTGCCTGAATAGCGCACCGAGGTGGGGAACAACTCACCGGCGTAGGCCCCGTAGGGGCCGGCGGTGAAGCCCTGCACCGTGGAGAGGCCGAGGAAGATGGCCAGCAGGAACGCCGCCGTCGTGCCCATCTCCAGCAACCACATCACGGGGAAGGCCAGGACCATGGCCCCGATGTTGCCGGCGATGAGGATCTTGCGGCGCCCCAGGCGATCGGAGAGCTTCGAGGCCAGGATGATCATGGCGATGGTGGCCACGCCACCGAGGGCCTTCATGTTCAGCACCTCCGTGGGCGCGAGCACGGCCTGCTGCACCGCGTAGGAGATGGCCCAGGCGCCCATGAGACCCTGGGCCATCTGCCCGGAGAGCCCGGCACCGAGTGCGGTCAACAGGGCCCGAGGGTGCTCGCGGAACAGCTCCGCCACGGGCACGCGCGCCTTCTTCTTCTCGCTGCGCTCGGAGAGCTCACGGAAGACGCGGGACTCGGAGACCCGCATGCGGATGAAGATGGCCAGCATCATCAGCACGGCCGAGAACAGGAAGGGCACACGCCAGCCCCATTCCAGGAAGGCGTCCCCCGGCAGCGCGGCCATGGCGGACAGGATCAGTGTGCCGGCGATGGTCCCGGCAGGTGCTCCCATGTAGGCGAACGCCGAGGCGAATCCGCGGGACTCCTTCTTGGCGTTCTCGAAGGCCAGCAGCATGGCACCGCCCCACTCACCGCCGACGGCGATGCCCTGCAGCAGGCGGAGGGTGACCAGCAGGATCGGCGCCCAGATACCGATCTGATCACTGGTGGGCAGCAGACCGATCAGCGTCGAGGCGATCCCCATGATCAGCACCGTGCCGATCAGGATGGCCTTGCGTCCGATCCGGTCGCCCAGGTTGCCGAAGATGATGCCGCCGAGCGGCCGGGCGATGTAGCCGATGGCCAGGGTGCCGAACGAGACGAACAATCCGGTGGCCGGATCCAGATCGGAGAAGAAGATCTGGTTGAAGACGATGCCGGCGGCCGTGGCGTAGAGGATGAAGTCGTAGTACTCCACGGCGGTGCCGAGGAAGCTGGAGAACAGGATGCGGCGCATCTCTGCCGGCGGCGCGTGGTAGGCGCCCCCGGGTGTGGTGGTCGTGGTGCTCATGGTCGGGTCCTCCTGGGTCATGATGCGCTCGTGACGGCGTCGCGGACGGCCGGGCCGGCGTCGTGAGTGATGGTGTGGTGCGAAACGTCCGAGCCCTGGCCTGCGGAAGGGCCGAAGGGGATGATCTCCAGGTCCTCCGGGATCGTCAGCGGACCGCCGTAGGTGCTGCGGGCCTTCATCCAGGCCTCCGGCGGGGAGTAGCTCGGGACGAGGTGATGGAGTGCCAAACACCCGACGCCGGCCGCGGCCGCGATCTGTCCGGCCTGCTCCGCCGTGGTGTGGGCACGGCGGTGGTGCGCCATGGTGGCCTGGAGCATCGGCGCGTCCGTGTAGCGCCGGGCCAGCTCGTCCAGATTGATGGCCTCATGCAGCAGCAGGTCCGTACCCCGGGCAAGCTTGACCATGTTCTCGCACGGCGCCGTGTCACCGGAGATGGTGACGGAGCCCGCTTCGGTGTCGAAGCGGAACGCGAAGGCGGGGGCGGTCGGATGGTGGGAGACCAGGATGGCCGTGACGGTGACATTCTCATCCCGGAAGACCTCGAACGGTTCCATGGCCGGGGATACCTGGTGGTCCGGGTCGAAACCGCAGCCTCCCGGGATCTCGATGTCCCGCGGCTGGAACTGCTCGGCCGGGCTGGTGGCCAAGGAGTCGAAGATCCGGTCATTGCAGTCGGTGGCGTAGGCGGCCAGCAAGCCTTGCACCAGTCCGGACACCCCGGGCGTCGGGTTCTCCGGAGCCACCGGGACGGGGACCTCCGTGGCATGCGCGGACAGAGGGGGCAGCTTGCCACGGTCACCGGGACCGACGATCGGGATCGGCCCGCGAGGAGAGTTCTTCAACTCGAAGGCACCGAACAGCAGCAGCGAGGGCAGGTCCACGGTGTGATCCGAGTGCATATGCGTGACGAAGACCCCGCCGAGGTCCTTCATCATCAGGCCGGCGGTGTTCGCCTGCCGGCCTGCACCCTGGCCGCAGTCCACCAGGTACCAGGTGTCATTGACGACCACCGCGGTGGCGATGCCGGAGCGGGGCTGGCCTCGATGGTCCTGCCACCAGCGGGGGCCACCGGCGGTTCCGAGGGTGATGACGTAGGGGGTGTGCGCCATGGGTGCGTATCCTTCAGTTGATCTCAGCGATCCCCAGCCTTGTGCTCCACGTCACTTTTGTCGAGCTATAGTTTCTTGCCAGAGACACAAGGAGAACTTATGAATGACGTGACACTGCGCCAGTTGGAGTACTTCGCTGCGATCGCCGAGACCGGATCGGCGACGCTCGCGGCACAGCACTGCCATGTCACGCAGGCGGCCGTCAGCCTCGCCCTCACCCAGCTGGAGCGAAGCCTGGGTGCCACGCTCGTGGTGCGCCGGCGTGGGAGGGGCATTTCCTTGACCCCCGAGGGGCAGGCGGTCGCCGCCCGGGCGAGGCTCATCATCGATCAGGTGGAGGAGATCGGCTCCGTGGTCCGGGGGCTGCACGGCGAACTCTCGGGGCGGCTCACCCTCGGCGTCTTCAGCACACTGGCTCGGGACACCATCCCTGCCCTGCTGGACTGGTTCGTCACGCGCCACCCGGCAGTGGAGCTGGACTTCATCGAAGGTTCCGGCCCCGAGATCCAGGAGGCCATGCTGGCCGGGCGTGCCCAGCTGTGTGTCATCTATGAGGCGCAGCTGATGCCGGACTGCCACGGTGAGGCCCTCACGTCCAGCCGCAGACTCGTGGTGCTGGGCGCCGAACATCCCCTGGCCTCGGAAGCCGAGCTCCAGTTGGCGGACCTCGCGCCCTACCCCGGCATCTTCGTGGCAGAGGAGCCAGCCTTCCAGCGGACCCTGGCCGAGTTCGCGGCAGCAGGGGTGGAGCCGTATGTTCCCTGGCGGTCAGCCAGCGTTCCCGCCATCCACAACGTGGTGGGACGCAATCTGGCCTATTCCCTGTTGATGCAGCCGGTGTCCAGCAGCCCGGAGGGCCGGCCATTGGTCTACCGACCCCTCGCCGGTCCCAACCCGCGCAATGCCGTGATGGTGGCGCGCCCGCACGGGGTGTCCGCGAGCGCCCTCGTCCAGGAGGCTCTCGAGGCACTCCGGGAGCACTGGTCGTCATCGGCGGCGTCGCAACCCCATCAGTAGTGGGGGGGGGGGGGGGGGGGGGGG
>NZ_JALDXU010000086.1:0-14143 GCF_032154715.1 Citricoccus sp.
CCCCCCCACAGTGCTAGGGGCCGTGCCCTCGGCGGGATGATGCACCGGTGACGGGCAGGGACGGCACCGGCAGTCTCGTCGGCGTCTTCGCCTTGCAGGGGGATGTGGCCGAACACGTGCGGGTGCTGACCGCCCTCGGGGCTGGGGTCCGACTGGTGCGGTCCGCAACGGACCTGGCTGGGCTGGACGGCCTGGTCATCCCCGGCGGGGAGTCCTCCGTGATGGACAAGCTCTCCCGGCTGCTCGGCGTGGCCCCGGCCATCCGGCAGGCGATCGGTGAGGGGCTGCCGGTCTACGGCACCTGCGCCGGGATGATCATGCTGGCCGAGTCGATCGCGAACCCGATCGCGGGGCAGCAGAGCTTCGGCGGGCTGGACATCACCGTGCAGCGCAACGCCTTCGGCTCCCAGGTGGAGTCCTTCGAGACCGCCCTCGAGGTGCCGGAGGTCTCCGGAGATCTGGTGCACGCCGTCTTCATCAGGGCCCCCGCGGTGCTGCGCGCGGGGCCGGACGTGCGGGTGCTGGCGAGCGTGCCGGCGTCGCGCCTGGAGGAACCGGACTTTGGCACCGACGTGCCGGCCGGAGATGTCCCCGTGGCCGTCCGGCAGGGCCGTCTGCTGGCCACGAGTTTCCATCCGGAGGTCACCGGCGACTGGTCCTTCCACCGTTACTTCCTGGAGCACGTGATCCGCTGACCTGAGCCCACCACTCAGCATCGGTCGGATAGAGTACTTCGCGTTCCAGCAGAGTCGGAGAAGTCGTGTCACCAGGTTCCACCGCGCATCACCCCGGCACCCGGTTCCGGTCCGATATCCAGGGGCTCCGTGCCCTGGCGGTACTGCTCGTCCTCCTCTACCACGCGGGCCTGCCGTTCGTCCCCGGCGGCTTCGTGGGCGTGGACATCTTCTTCGTCATCTCCGGATTCCTGATCACGTCCGGGCTGCTCTCCCGCATCCAGGAGCACGGCCGGCTGGACCTCGTGGACTTCTACGGGCGGCGCGTCCGGCGCATCCTCCCGGCGGCCCTGGTGGCACTGATCGGCACGGTGCTGCTGACCCTGGCGATCCTGCCGCGCTCCCGCTGGGATGCGATCGCCACCGAGGCCACTGGCAGTGTGCTGTTCGTGGTCAACTGGATCCTCGGGCAGGGGTCCACGGACTACCTGCGCCAGGACGAGGCCGCCAGTCCGCTGCAGCACTACTGGTCGATCGCGGTGGAGGAGCAGTTCTACCTGCTCTGGCCCCTGGTGCTCATCCTCGTCCTGGTGGTCGCCCGCTGGCGTCACGCCGGCCAGGAGCAGCCCGACGCCGGCGGGTCCCGGCACCGTGCGGCGTCCAGTCTCGCGGTGGTCCAGCGTCAGTGGATCGTGGGGGCCGCGGTGGTCTTGTTCATCGGCTCACTGGTGCATTCCGTGCACCTCACGGCGGTGAACCCCGGGATGGCCTACTTCGCTACCACCACACGCATCCACGAGCTCGGAGTGGGCGTGCTCCTGGCGCTGTTCGCCCCCCGGCTGGCGCACCTGACCCGGCGGTGGGCCCTGACCCTGGGCTGGGCGGGCCTGGCCGCCATGATCGGGGCTGGCGTGTTCTTCAGCGGAGCGACGTCCTTTCCCGGTGCGGCGGCCCTGGTGCCGACCCTCGGCGCTGCGGCCGTGATCGTCTCCGGCCTGAACGCCCGAGAGCGCTCCGGCGTCGGCTCGCTGCTGTCCCTGCGTCCCGTGACGGTCGTCGGGGACCTCTCCTACTCGCTGTATCTGTGGCACTGGCCGCTGATCGTCATGGCCACGTTCCTCTTCGGCGGGCTGACCTGGTATGTCGGCCTGGTGGCGGCGGCCCTGGCCTTCCTGCCGGCCTGGGCCAGCTACCGGTGGGTGGAGAGACCCTTCCAGAGGTGGCCCCTCGTCAGACCCCCGTGGAAGGCGATCCAGCTCGGGCTCGCCGCCTCGCTCGCCGTCATCGTCGGGACGGCGTCCCTGGACGTCGCCACGTCCCGCACTGGACCCCAGGACTGGCAGCCGCCCACCTATGCGGAAGCCTTGGACGAGGCGGCGGAGGATCAGGCGGGCCAGTCAGGTGAGCCGGGCCAGCCGACCACGTCGGACCGAGCTGCCGAAAGCGACGGGGGCGGCGAAGGAGCCGAGGCGGCGCCGGCGCTGCTCGGGGGTGAGCTGCTGCAGACGGACCCGGAGGCCGCCCTGGGGCACACCCCGGTCGAGGCGCTGTTGCCCGGTGCGGACGCCGTGGACCTCGACCTGCCGGAGGTCTATGCCCAGGACTGCGTGCAGAGCGACCGGGAGACCGACCCGCTGGCCTGCACCTATGGCCCGGATGACGCGGAGTTCCGCGTGGCCCTGACCGGCGACTCCCACGCGGCCCACTGGCAGGCCGCCGTGAACCGGCTGGCCGCTGAGAACGGCTGGCAGGTCAGCACCTACCTGAAGTCCTCCTGCCCCCTCACCAGTGGCCAGGTGATGCTGGAGGGAGATGCGTTCTCCGAGTGCGAGCAATGGAATGCCGGCGTGATGGAGGAGTTGCGGGCCGGGGACTATGACCTCGTCCTGACGTCCTCCTTCCTCTATCAGGCGCCGGTGGACCAGACCCCCGTGCCGGAGGGCCAGGCCGCGGCGTGGAACGCCCTGGAGGAGCACGGGATCCCGGTCGGCGTGATCGTCGACCCGCCGATTCCCGGCTACAACATCCCGGAGTGCATCGAGACCCACCCGGACACCTACGTTCAGGAGTGCGGCTTCGCCGAGACCGAGGCCGAAACCTCGGGATCAGACCAGCAGCGTGCAGCCCTGGAGCGTGCTTCGTCAGCAGCTCCCCTGGACATGGTCGACGGCATCTGCCCGGAGGGTACCTGCCCCGCGGTCATCGGGTCGGTGGTGGTGTGGCGGGACCAGAATCACCTCACCTCCACCTATGCCGAGTCGATGGCGCCCTGGCTCGGTGAGGTCCTCGAAGGGCAGGGCCTGGTCCCGTCCCTCCAGTAGCACGAGACCCCGGCCCCGCTCTCAGGAGCCCTTCTGGCTCATGGCCTCCTGGATCGGGGTGCCGTCGAGGAGGATCTCGGCGGTGTAGACGCCGGCGTTGGCCAGGGCGGTGTTCTCCAGCTGGGCGATGATGCGCGGATCGTCGCAGGTGCCGGAGGAGACCGGGGTGCCGGACAGGTCCACGGTCACAGAGTCCCCGGAGATGGCGACGTCCGTGACCTCGAGGTCGGACTGGTAGAGCGAGTTGGTCAGACCGGAGCCGACCTCGTACTCGGCCTGGTCCAGCAGCACCTGGAGGGCAGCCTCCACGAAGGACGGGTCGCCCACGGTTCCGGCGCCCGAGACCGGTGCGGTGGACTCCATCAGACTGCTGTCCCCACACCCCGGGAACTCGAGGCCCTCGAGGTTGTCCATCGCCACCCAGTACACCGTGGCCTCCGTGGCGCCCTGAGGTGTCTCGGACGGGGACGCAGAGCCGGACGGTGAAGCGGAGGCCGAACCGGACGGGGCCGAACTGGCCGAGGGGGAGGCGGTGGCAGACTCGCTCGGCGTCGCCGGCGGGGACGTCGACTCGGTGGCCGACGCGCTGGCGCTGGCGGTGTCACTCGGGGAAGGGGTGGGACTCTCGGAGGGCTCATCGCCGCCCGGTCCGCAGGCGGTCAGGCCGAGGGACAGCACGGCGGTCAGGGCCGCAGTGGCAAGGAGCGGGCGTCGGGCGGTTCGCGTCTGACTCATACCCCTGAGCCTAGACGAGGCTGGCGCCTAGACTTGCCCCATGATGGACTGGATCGCCTCCCTGCCGCTGGTCTGGGCCATCCTCCTCTTCTGGGGCGGTGCCCTGTGCCGCTCCACCGCCACGTACGCCCTCGGCCGGGGGATCGCCGCCGGGGCTGAGCACACCGGCCTGCGCCGCTACATGTCCGGCCCGGTCTACCTGCGTGCCATGCGGTTCATCGACCGCTGGGGGCCCTGGGCCATCCCGTTCTGCTTCCTGACGGTCGGTATCCAGACCGCCGTCATCGGCACGGCCGGCGTGACCCGCATGCGGTGGCGCCGGTTCCTCCCCGCCGCCCTGCTCGGATCCCTGATCTGGGGCATCATCTACGGGACCATCGGCATGGCCGTCGTGTGGGCGGTCATCACCACTGCCCTGGCGAGCCCGGTGGCGCTGGTCGCGCTGGTCCTGGTGCTGGCCGGCGTCGTGGTGCTGATCCTGTGGCGCACGGGCGGCCTCGCCCGGTTGCGCGCCTCACGCGCCCAGCGCAGGGCCCGCCAGCCGGCCCGGACTCAGGCGGACACCACGTCCGACGCCGGCCGGTAGTCCAGCTGCGGGTCCAGTCCCAGCGGTCCGGACACGGCGTCGGTGACCCCCTGATGGGTGAGGACGCCCTCGTGGGCGTTGAGCCCGGACAGCAGCCCCTCGTCCGCGGCCAGGGCCTCCCGCCAGCCGCGATCGGCGATCTGCAGGAGGTAGGGCAGCGTGGCGTTGGTGAGGGCCGCCGTCGAGGTCTGGGGGACCGCCCCGGGAATGTTGGCCACGCAATAGTAGATCTGCTCGCCCACCCGGAAGGTCGGTTCCTGGTGGGTGGTGGGCCGGGAGTTCTCGAAGCAGCCGCCCTGGTCGATCGCGATGTCCACGAGCACCGAGCCGGGGCGCATGGACGCCACCATGTCCGCGGTGACTAGCTTGGGGGCGGCCGCGCCGGGGATGAGCACCGAGCCGATCACCAGGTCGGCATCCGCCACGGTCTCGGCGATGTGCATCTTCGAGGAGGCCAGCGTGTGCAACCGCCCCTGGTGTGCGGTGTCCAGTTCGGTGAGGCGGTTGAGGTTGATGTCCAGCACCGTCACGTCGGCGCCCATGCCGGCGGCCACCACGGCGGCGGCCTCTCCGGCGACGCCGGCCCCGATCACCGCGACGCGGGCCCGCCGGGTTCCCGGCACGCCGCTCATGAGGATGCCCGAGCCGCCCTGGGCCTGGGTCAGGTGGTAGGCGCCGGCCAGGGGAGCGAGACGTCCGGCGACCTGGCTCATGGGAGCCAGCAGCGGCAGTGTGCGCCCACGGGTGACGGTCTCATAGGCGATGGCCGTGGTGCCCGATTCGAGCACGGCGTGGGTGAGCTTCGGATCGGCGGCCAGGTGCAGGTAGGTGAACAGCGTCTGTCCCCGGCGCATCAGCTGCCATTCCGGACCCACCGGCTCCTTGACCTTGAGCACCAGGTCGGCCTGGCCCCAGATGTCCTCGGCCGTGGACACGATGCGGGCTCCGGCCTGCCGGTAGTCCTCGTCCGGGGTGCCCGAGCCGAGGCCGGCCCCCGACTGGACGATGACCTCGTGCTGGTGGTGGACGAGCTCCGTGACGCCGACGGGGGTGAGGCCGACGCGGAACTCGTTGTTCTTGATTTCAGTGGGGACGCCGATCAGCATGATTCGACGTTAGCCTGCTCAGCGCGTTTCGGGGAGGGGCGATACCGGCACCATACTGGGCACGTGGACTACGAGATCATCACCACCGTCATCGCCGGGCTGTTGTTGGTGGTGGCCGTGCTCGGCACCGTCATCCCGATCCTGCCCGGCTCCATCCTGACCGTCCTCACTCTCATCGGCTGGGCCTGGATCCTCGGCTCGCCCGCCGCCTGGACCGCCGCCGTCATCGGTTCTGGGCTGGCCATCGCCGGCCTGAGCGCGTCAGCAGTCCTGACCGGCCGGAAGATGAAGCGCGAGCAGATCCCCAACGGTCCAGTGCTGGTGGGGGTGGCGTGCGCCATCGTCGGCATGTTCGTGATCCCCGTGATCGGGCTTTTCGTCGGCTTCGCCGTGGGCCTGCTCGCTGCCGAGTTTGCCCGGCGCCGGAATCTCAAGGCCGCCGCGCGGTCCTCCTGGGAGGCGCTGAAATCCATGGGACTCGGCATCCTCGTGGAGTTCGGCTGCGCCTCGCTGGCCGCCTCGTCCTTCGCCATCGGCACCCTGGTGCACTTCCTCAACCGCTGAGCTGCTGAGGTGCCCAGGCCGGAAGTGCAGGCTCTTGCAGGCGCCGACTGGCCGGCCGGGCCTGCGTGCTGCTCGTCATGCGAAAATCCGGGTGACGCGCCGCCGTCGTGGGTGGGGGTGGTGAACCCGGTCAGATGATCGGGTGACCGGCCTTCTTGGACTCCGAGACGTCGCGGAAGAAGCCGCGCGCGATGAAGAACAGCACGGCGGCCACGATCACGGGCCACATCAGTACGTACACCGTCAGCAGAACAGTTGTCATGGTGGTTCCTTTCTGGGTCGTCGCGGCCGGTCAGTCGCGCGGGGAGTCGGAGGAGGAGAATCCCCCGGAGGTCTCCAGTGTCTTGGCGGCGGCAGCGGCCGCCACAATCTGCTCGGCCGTTTGTGGGCTGTCTGGATCGAAGTCGCCGGTGATGTCCTTGATGACGTCGAAGTCGAAGTTCTGCTTCGACCGGACCGACATCAGGTAGCAGACCAGGAACGAGACCGCGTAGGCGACCAGCGAGGCGGAGAGCACCGTGTAGTCGCGCAGGCCGTCGGTGAAGATTCCGGCGAACGTGAAGGGCGCGGCCGCTATGGTGACGATCCCGCCGACCCAGATCGCCGGCTTCAGTCCGAAGAAGCCGAAGGACATGATGCCCAGCACCACGCCGATGCCGACCGTGGCCAACAGCTCGATGCTGAAGCCGAGGAGGCCGGTGAACGGGATCCATTCGAAGCGCACCGGCAGGAAGGCCACGAGAGCGGCGAGCACCGAGACGGAGAAGGCCGCGTTGGTGACCTTCGGCCAGTAGAACGAGGCGATGACCGGGAACACCAGGCAGCCCCACAGGGCACCGACGAATACCAGCAGATCGAGGATGTTGAACTGCGCCGTGGCGAAATACAACCCCGCGCCTGTGGCCACGATCATGCTGATGCGGCCGACCAAAAGCATGGTCTTCGGGTTGGCCTTCTTCTTGCCCACGGACTGGCCGTAGATGTCCGCCATGACGATGGAGGACAGGGCGGCCAGATCGGAGTCGGCGGTGGAGGACAGGGCACCGATGATCATGATGAACGCCAGGGCCAACAGGATCGGTCCGAGGTAGGTGCCGGCCATCTGGGGGATGAGGTTGTTGACGTCACCGTTCATCGGTTCCACGCCCAGGTACAGCGCCATCACGCCGAGCATGCCGATGCCGATCACCGATCCGCCATAGCCGATGGTGGCGGTCACGAAGGTCGGCTTGATGAGGTTCTCCCGCACGGCGAACAGGCGCTGGGCGATGGTCTGGTTGCCGATCGCGTAAGCCAGCACGGCGGCGATGTACGGGGCGCCCTGGTTCATAAAGGCGTCAGAGGAGAAGAAGTTCTCCTGCTGCGGGGTGACGTTGCCGGCAGCCACGCCGGCCTCGAACATGCCCGGTCCACCGGCCACGAAGAAGATCACCGGGATGATGACGACGGCCGCGCCGAGCATGAACATCACCTGGGCGAAGTCCGTCATCACCGACGCGCGGAAGCCGGACCACAGGGTGTACATCAACACGCCAGCGGCCACGATCACGATGCCCGCACCGAAGCTCAGCGGGGACAGCATGGAGATCAGCGCGCCGCCGGCGATGAAGTTGGAGGTCAACGAGATCAGTGAGCCCAGGACGTTGGACCCGGCCAGCATCAGCTGGGAGGACCGTCCGTGGCGCGCGTACATGACCTCGGCCAGGGTGTGGGCGCGCGGCGCGACTTTGCGGATGCGCTTGCCGAAGGGGTAGATGAAGAGGATCATCAGGGCGCCCCAGAGCCCGTAGTGAATGGGGCCGGAGATGCCGTAGGTGTAGCCCGCGGTGGCGGAGGCGTACATGGACGACGCCCAGATCCAGGTGGCGGTCATCGATGCCGCCGAGATGCCGAATCCGATGTTGTTTCCGGCGGTCATGTAGCCGTCGGCGTTCTCCTTCTTCCGGCTGATGCCCACGGACATCCACATGGTCCCGCCGTAGAAGAGAATCAGCAGCAACACCACTGCCATGATTCCTAGTTGGTTGATTTCCTGAGCGGGTGGCATCCCGGTCCTTTCATCTCGGCGACAATGACAGTGGTTCACGGGGCCGGCGTTCGGTCCCCGCGGACCGTGGTAGGTAGCCGTTTCCGGCTCCCGGCGGCCCCTCGGGCCACGTGCGATGACCTCGTTCGGGCCTCGCGGCGGCCTTTGCGGCCACCTCCGGCGGGAGCCCTGTCAGCGGGTCTGCATGTCGTTTCCATGCACCCTGCTGGGCTCTCTCGCACCGGCGTTGGCCATGAGGCCAACCGCTGAAGTCTCTCATGTTTGCAACCGCAATACCAGTTGGCGTGGTTGAACTAGAAGAAAAGCTCCTCGTCAGAAAGGATTTTCCAGGGTCTTCACAGGCGGTCGTCCGCTGGCGCCCATGGACGTCCTGTGCTGGCTTCAGCAGGGCGCCGGAGTGCGGGGCGAGCCGGTGAATTCGAAGCGGGGTCCGTGACGGAGTATGATGGCTGAGCGCCTCCCGGCGATGCGTCGGGATTCGCGGGGCCTTAGCTCAGTTGGTAGAGCGTTTCGTTCGCAATGAAAAGGTCAGGGGTTCGATTCCCCTAGGCTCCACAGGTAGCAGACCCCCCACTTACCTTACAAGCAAAGGGAAGTGGGGGGTCTCTTGCATGCCTGAAAGGAGGGGGGCTTGACGGGATGGATAACTTATGCATAACCGATTTGTGAAGCCGATTTCCAGCGCCGTAGTCACTTCGTAGTCACTTCAGAATGACGCCTCGCGGGCGCTAAACGCCCCAAACGCGCATGCCCGCAGTCATCGGCGAGGGGATTGTCGCGCACCCTGAAGGAGACAGATCCCCCACTCAATGGCCCCGGCTCCAGCTGCCCCGCTCAAGGATCCTCTGCCGGACAAGATGCGAAGGCATGCACTTTCCCGTGCAGTCGACTCGGCTCATCTGTGGCGCAGACTCTTGAAGGCAACTTCTCACGTGAGAAACCACGGACCCTAGCGGCACGTATGTCCCGCACGCGTTGTCTTTGTCAATAACAGGCATCGCCGACGACCTAACTACTAAAGCTGTGGTGTTCTCGCTGGGCGGCAGTGAGTGCTGGCTTGCGACCGAGGGGCAGGGTCTGGCAGTCAGCCCCGGATCCACCAATGGCTACAGAGTATTGAGTTCAGCCGCGGGTCTGGCAAAGTCTAAGGGTGGCAACTTTCGTAGTACATCAAACCTCCAGATCGAGACCTGGCCGACTGTTCGAAGCAGTTCAGGAAGCGGACTTACGTCCTGTGGCTCTCGAAGCAATTCGTTCTTTGCCGGGGTCATCTGCCGGCGTACTTGTGATTCCAGAGATGGTCGGTCCTCTAGGCGTCCCCGACTTTACGGTCATGGTCGGTGGTCAGAAGAGTTTGAATGAGCGTCTTTCGTCGGGCATTCCGCCGATACTCGGCGAGCTGGACTGTAGCGTCATTTCAGCGCTCTATGCCGCTCGTCCGCGTTCTGCGGGGGCCGTCGCCGGAAGTCTCGGCTGGACTGAGGACAAGGCGCTCGGTCGCCTACTTCAATTGAAAAAGACAGGCGCAGTAATTGAAGCGTCGACGGGTAGATTTCTGAGGGATCGTGCTCTGTCGAGCGGGGGGACCCTTTACGCAGTCGAAGTCAAGGTTCGAGATTGGGCACAGGCCGTCAGACAGTCTCGAGGATATCGAACATGGGCAAACAACTACGTCGTAGTCCTTGGTCCGATCGGAGAACCTGCCAGACGTTCGGTGACTGCAGAAGCGGAGTCAGACAAAGCTGGTTTGTTCATTGACGGGGGCTGGGTCCGGAAACCCTCTCGTCGACTAGCCGAGCCACTCAGAAGCTTCATGGGTTTCGAACACCTGGTGGCGTCGCTAGACGGCTACCAGCCCTCATCTGCGATAAACTGATCCATCCCATCAATCTGAGGGCGGATCCAGGGCTCACCCCCTACTGAACACCCAGAGACTTTCTGTGCTTGTGGCCATTCGGACTCGGCGCGAGTGTAGCGATTTCGGAGGGCGCGCACTCTCGCCTCACCGGACAGGGAAGTGAGCTCATCAATGATGAGAGACAGCACTCCAGCGTGGTGACGAAATGCATTCTCGGGCCCTGTTGGAACGGACCCCCGCGTAAGCTCTTCTGCGTATGCGAGATTCTGAGAGCGGAAAACCTGATACTCATTAGATTTCATATCCCCTAAGAGCACCTCCAGGGTCGGGCGTTGGTACCACTGGCCACCATCACCACTAGACGCTCGGGCTGCATAGTCAGAGTACGCGCATACTCGTTGCCGGATGTCCCATCCTGTGCCTAGGGTACGGGCGCCGGCTGCGATTGCCGGAAGACCCGCAAGGTCTCCATGTCCCATAACCACTGGACGATCTTGGCTCAAGGCATACACCGTTCGCATCACGCCTGCTACTTCATCCGCTTGTGCTGGCACTGGCACAGATGATTGAGGGCGAACGACGGTGAGGAGCCACCCAGCTGGTTCCAATTGGTCAAGCATTCCGATGTGGGCGTCAAGTTCTCGTTGAGCTGACCAAAAATGCGTGTCACCAACAATTGAGATCCATACAGGATTTCCTCGGGATTCTTGCATGGCCAGCGAACTCAGCTGAATTGCACGCTGACTATTCTGGCTTTGAGCGCTGTGGAGGAGGACTGTTGGTGCAATGTACGGCGAAGACAACTCAGTCTGCACTCTGAAAACGCGCTGTATGTGATCACGTTGATGGGTCTCCTGGTCCAGGAGACCCCGCATGCCGGGCCACAAGTTCCATTGGTCATAATATCGGAAATCGCCAACTTGGGGCATCTGAAGGGCGTGCGTCGTGGGGTCAAACCACAGTTGCCCTCCTGCCTCTCTAACTCTTCTGGCGACGGCTAACGCGTCAGTCTTATACCCGTTGCCTCTGACAGGCGAGGCGAATGGAGATAATACGGCACCGCGAGCGGCGCCGGCTTTGACTGCTCGCTCACCCCATGAAGCCAAGTTGTTTCGCGCTGTGTCTTGAATCAAAATGCTCATGAAGCCAACTCCAACGCTTCGCGGAATCGATCGCCGTTCCGGTACCGGCGTGCCGGATGTAGGTGGAGTGCACGATGGATGGTTGATGCGAGTTCCCTGGGGAAGTCGGTGCGTATAGATTCGATTGGCTTGTACCTTCCATCTGCGAGACGAGCTATGTAATCGGCGTCATCGCCGAGCCAGGGGATTGGCAGTCCTCCTGTCGCGGCGAAATACAGCAGCGAGCCCAACGCGTACACGTCCGAGGCTGGAGTGGGGCCTGAGTATGACTGGAGATGCTCCGGGGTCATAAATCCTGGAGTTCCAGGTTGTCCCGCGACGGTCAAGCCGCTTCTTAACGTGTGTTTGGCGAATCCCGGGTCCATGATAATAAAGGTTCCATTCGAAAGGCGCCGCACATTGTTTGCGCTCAGGTCTCTATGAACTACCTTCTGCTGATGCAATGCTCCTAGGCCTGAGGCCACGTCTGTCCCCAGACGTTGCACGTCATCGGGATTCTTCCACGGGATGCCAAGATGGGCAGATAAATCATCACCGTCCAGATACGCTTCCAGCCACGCGGCACCGACGACTGGATCGCCCAACTCAAACAACTCTGAAACTACCTGAACAACATTCGGGTGGGCGGTGCCCGCAAGTAGCTCCACTTCTCGGCGAGCTCGATGTAGGACTGTTGGATCACTTGAACCAACCTCAACTAGCTTCAGGACCTGGAGGTCTCCATCGCGTTTAACTAGATGAACGGTCTTCTGCCCGCCTGCTTTCAGCGGAGAGATGACGGTCAGGGCGAGTTGCTTACAGGCCAAATCGAGGAGCGAGGCAAGATCCATGATGCTCATGTTAGTCGAGCGAATCGGATAGTCCGACAGTACCGTCAGGTTTTCATTCCTTTGTTCCGCATGCAAATTTGGCGTGGAATCGTGGTACTCGTTGAGGCGCTTTTGCTGGAGAGTAGAGCATTTAATTGCCAGTTTGGGGTCAGGATTCTCAGGGGCCTCAGTCCATTTCACGGATCCTTGACTGCACTGTACGCGGCACGAGCGGACGCTTGATGGTGCGGTTGATTTAGCGTGGTCACTCAGCGAGTCCAGGCATTCGTGAGATCATCTGGGCATGTCAGCATCGAACGTCGAGTCCCCGATTGACTCCTCCGTATTCGCTCGGCCCTTCGCCATCCACTGTGTGGACAGCTATACCTACATGGGATTGTCGGGCCCCGCCGACTACCTCGGGCTGAAACCCGAGGTAGTTGGGTACATAGTTCATCAGGCTCATAGCCAAGTAGTAGCTGAATTGCAGGACGCCGGCATCGACTACGACAAGTTGAACAGTGCACTCGTGCCAAAGTCAGGTCGACACGAGGTGGCGTTTATCTTCGATTCCACCCAGGCGGAGGACGAGTTTAGATACGGATACTCCCACGCGGAAAAGTGGATCCCTGTTCTGAAATCCCATGGACCTAGCAAGACGGCTGTGAGTGCCGGAGATGTTCTGGAGCTCCCCGATGCAGTGGTTTGGGAGGAATTCGAGAAGCGGCTGGTAGGAGGTGCTGATTTTCCCCGCCTGCCGCGACACCTCTACTACGTCGTCCACATGACCAACTTGTCATCAGGGCAGTTGGAGAACATGCACCTCGCTTTGAGCGAGGAGAGTAAGGGGTATCTGGGCCACGTGGACTGCACTACGTGGAACTCTCTCAAGCTAGGGCTCTACCTGCCACAAGTAGCATTGCGGTCAGGGGACGTAATTATCACTTCCACGGACGATGAAGGAACAGCGAACCTACCTGGTTACCCTTTCGAGGAGAGCGGCTTCCGCATCTTAGGTGTGGCGGAGGAACACTATTATTTACTCCTCTCGCATCGCATGGACAATGGCATCCCAGCGTGGGCCGCCGACGATAGCTCGATCGCCCTGACCGCCTTGAGTGGAAGGCGCCATTCCGCCGCAACAACGAACTTGATTATCGATCCACGCCGGGTCCAATACCTAAACGAAAAGCACGCCCCTTCACTCAAACAAGCACTGCTCGACGGGTTGAGTGAAGACGACCTTGCGGAAGCCATTAAGGAGAAATTCGCCACCGGACTCGTATACAATCTGCGTTTCAAGGCAGGCGCCCGAGACGGAGCGCCTGTGCCCGAGCTTGATGCTCTCTTATATAGCGTTCAGGTGGAGTTCCCCGACGAGATGGGCGAAGTGAAGCGTTACCAGGTGGGGTTGAAATACGAGGCAGGAACACACACTAGCGAAGTTGTCACCTTCTACTAGGCTGCCCCACCTCAGTCTGCACACCACCGGACGGCGTACCCGCGTGTTCCGCCACGCCTATTGACGAACCCCTGCCGGACAAACCCCCCGCTGACCGCCGATGTTAATGTTGCGTCGCCAGCGGCGTTCCGAATAGGTGGTCCGTTGACATGACCGGTGAATCGGGCTTTGCATGGGACATGGAAAGGTGTGTCGAAACTGTTGCTTGGTTGTTCCTAGAGCGCCAGCACGCCGGCCACCGTGTAGCTAGCACTGCGGGACAGGGTGTTCCGCGCCCGGTCATATCGTCGCGTGGTGCGGGGGTCGGCGTGGCCCATCGAGTCCTGTAGATCGTGGAGCGTGCCCCCGGCCTCCAGGTGGAGCGTGGCGAAGGTGTGCCGCATGCTGTGCGGGCTGATCTTCCCGTCGATCCCGGCGATCCGGGCCAGCCGTTGGACGGTGCGGAACGCCTCAGACGGTGCCCACCGCTTGCCGGTGGCCGTGGTGAAGATGGGCACTCCCGGCCTGTTGCACTTCTCCACGTCGGTCCCGGTGCTCCCGGTGTAGGTCTCCAGCGCTTCGACGGCGGCGGGGGCAAGGGCGACCTTGGCCCGCTTGCCACCCTTGCGCGTGACGGTCAGCACCCGGTGCCCAGTGTCGTGCCCGAGGTCTGCCGTGGTGGCACCGAGGGCTTCCCCGATCCGGACCCCCGAGGTCAGCAACAGGGCGACCAGCGCGGCAGGCCGTGGCCCGTCCTCCCGTGCCGCCGTCATCAGTGCCCGCGCCTGATCCTTGTTCAGACCTTGGGTGGTGGAGGCGTCGGCGTCCACCTTCGGCCGCTTCACCAGGGCGGCGGGGGT